>JAGXTE010000059.1 GCA_018334095.1 Nitrosarchaeum sp. | reverse complement strand
GATAGTTGGAAATAAGGCAAACAAAAGAGAGGTACTAAGTCATGGCGCTTAAACTGGCAGATTACAAAACTGATGTACATAATGATTGGTGTCCTGGATGTGGAGATTTTGGAATTGTTAATGCATTACAAATGGCATTGGCAGAAATGGGAATAGAACGTGATAAGGCAACAATTTTCTCTGGAATTGGTTGCTCTGGAAAGACATCTCATTTTATCAATACTTATGGCGTTCATACATTGCACGGAAGAGTTTTGACTTTTGCTCAGGGAGGAAAACTCGCAAATCCTGAGATGACAGTAGTTGCAGTTGGCGGTGATGGAGATGGATTGGGAATAGGTGCTGGTCATTTTGTTGCAGCTGGCAGACGAAATGTTGACATGACTTACATAATATTTGATAACGGAGTTTATGGATTAACTAAAGGACAAGCATCACCAACGTTAAAACTCGGTGAGAAAACAAAATCACTTCCTTCTCCAAATACTAATTATAATGTAAATCCAATTGGGTTGGCAGTAGCTAGTGGTTTTACTTTTGTTGCACGTGGTTATTCGTATGATGTTAGACATCTAAAAGATTTAATCATAAAGGCTGTTCGTCATAAGGGCCTCTCATTTCTTGATGTGTTGCAACCATGTCCAACTTACAATGATATCAATACAAGAGATTGGTATGCTGGAGTTGACTTGGCAGAAGAATCTATGGAAAGACATGCTAGAATCTACAAGCTTGAAGATACTCATTATGAATATCGTGTACATTATGACGATGAAACCGAAGATAACGAAAAAATGTCTCAGGCAATGATAAAATCTCTAGAATGGGGAAATAAAATCCCAATTGGAATATTTTATCAAAATGAACTAATTTCTGAATATTCTACTCGACTAATTGATAAAATCCCAAATTACCTTGAAAACCCCCCATCAAAACAAAAGATATCAGAAAACGGTTTGTCTACCACTGATGTCTCATCCATCCTTGATTCCCTTAGGGTCTAGCAAGTCTGAAACCTAATAAGTTATAGACTAGTTTAATTTTAGATCACCTTACTGTTGAACATAAACGAAGCAAATAAAATATTTAGAAAATCTATAATCAAAGGTTTCTTTGAACCAATGCTCGTCAATCTTGATTTTAAAAAATCATCAGTCAAACATCCGTCCATAAATGACGATGGTTTAATGCAGTCTGATCTACTGCATGTGTTTTTTGATGTTGATACTGGCTCAGATTATCCTGACGCTGATGAATGGTTTATTGTAGAATTACTTTTTCCACATGATGTTAAACTACCTGATAATTTGAAAGGAACTGATTACTTTACAACCATTTCAGTTGAAAATGGAAAAACATTTTGGCATCATCGTGAACTTATTCGTTACAAATATGGTAAATCAAAAAAACTTGATGATGCTTTAGAGTTTCTAGAATCAAAATACAAAGAATTGCACAGTTTACTTGAACCCCTTCAAAAAGATCTCAAATAATTAATTCCAGCGATCTCCACTAAACGAGTATGTTTTATTTTCAGATTTTGCAGTTTTTAGACGCCATCTTGCTGTTTGAGGATCAAACTTGTAGCTTATTTCCAAAATGTCTGATGGTAGCTTCTCTGGATCTAAATGATATGGCAGTAACTCTAAAACAAAATCTATCTTTTCAATCGCATTATCGTATAACTGTTTATCATCAGTATCTATGACAAAAATTATTTTTGGATTTCCAAAAAAATTAATGTTAATCTTTAATGCATTTCCTGCACCTCTACGTCTTTTCATCTCTTTGAATACTGCCTTCATTTTTTCCCAGCGTCTAAAATCAAACCATTGAAAAAATTCCTCATTAAATGCAAGTGGTATGTCTATATTTAAAAAACTGACAAAATTTTCATCGTTTACTTCGATCTCTTCTTGACTGATTATAAATCTGGAATTCAAATATCCATAAATCACTTCAATCTCCCAAGGTGATATTCCATAATATTGCAAAGATATTTTCAAATTCTCATCGCTCATTAACTGTAAATCGTGAAAATTGTAATTAAAGCTTCAAATCAAGACTGTATGTGTCCATATTCTCATCAAAATTAAAATTATAGCGTAAAAAATACCTCATTATGAAAAAGGAATTTGTAGTAAGAAGTATCGATTCTGCTCCTGATGGAGCACCATATGTCGTTGTCTCTCTTTCTTCGGTTAAAGATCTAAAAGAAGGAACAATGCAATCACCTCAATCCCCTTTCGGAGCTCCAAAGGTCATGGGCTTTACTAACATGAATGACATGATGAAGGATCTCAACAAGATGTTCTCAGGAATGGGTGGAATGGGTATGCAAAGTGGCGTTACCCAACTTAAACTTGAGATGCATGAATACAAAGAGATGGGTTTGTCTGTAGGTGATAAAGTCTATCTTGAATTGACCAAAGAAGAAACTTTGGGCATTTAGTCAACCAACTTTTTATTTTTTGATTATCTTAGATAGTACTAACAAATTTCCACAAATAAAATATGCTTACAGTTCCAATTACAAATAACATTGGTTTCCATGCAAATACTGGAATACTAGGTGTTGCAAGTTTTACTTTATAATTGTCAAAAACTGTGTGAACATTCTTTTTAATTTTATCGTGCCATATTTTGTAATCTACTTGATATTTTTTCATTATCTCTTCTACCTCGTATATTACAGGTGTTCTTTGTGATACAAGGTGTTGAAGATAATCTCTTGATACCTCAACTTCCGCATGTATTCCTATCAGTCCTTTTTTTAGATCTACCATTCTGATGTGCATTTCCCAAGGCTTCTTTAGTTTAAGGTTCAAACCGTTTCCTATTTGATTTGGTTGTTTATGTTCTAATTTGACTTTGGTAAATCCTTCAGACGTAAAAATTTTCATTAAATCTTCAAAACTTTTCTTAACTACGATATGGAGCTGTTCTACACCTTTATTGTCTACGTTAATACTGTGTTTTAATCCGTCCAAAAATGAAATTGTTTTAGGATATTTTGTTAGATACTCCATTAATTCTGTGCTGAAAAAACCTCTATTTAAAGCAGAACCAATAAAATTTCTAGCGATTCGTTGGATTTGTTAAACCTCTAACGTATACGCATTGATCTGGCGATATGGCCATCTCTGAAGGGCTAATTTTTCTATCAGTGAGTTTAGCTCCTGAGTTTCTAACAATCGCAAATGGTTTTGATTCTGCGGCTTCCCCCATCTTGTGATTTGCAATTGTTGCAAGATTATCTACAACTGCTTGAAACGTAACCTTCAATGGATTTCCGTCAAGGTCTTTTTCTGCTCTCATATCTAATACTGGTTCAATGCCTGCGCATGCTATTGCAACACCGGATGTCCCAATACGTGATGGCATTAATCTACTATCTACTAGAATAATCCCAACATGGATTAAAAATTTTAAAAAAATCTTTCTTCTAATTTGTTCAGATATAATGTAGGGATTATTTGGATATAAAATTATTTTTCCTTTTTTAGCATTTGATTTATCAATTCCTGCATTTGGAGCCATTATGTTATCTGCTGACGTAATGACAAATCCTGAAATTCCGCCAAAAATTTTATCTGATTCTCTTAAAATTATCTCTGCAATTTCTGCTTTCATTTGAAATTTCTTGGATACTTCAATTCCTTCTTTTGATGCTTTGACCGTGTTAAGATCAACTAGTCTTCCTTGAGAATTGGAGATGAATTTAGTAGATATTACTATGACATCTCCCTCTTGCAGTTTTTCATCATTTTTTTCTAATGTATCTAATAATGTCTCAAATACATCAAATTCTTCTTCTTTTCTTTCTGAAACCAAGGGCGATACAGTTAGAGACACATCTGCGTTGTTCTTTCTTTTCTTTTTTATTGTTATGCTACACCTAATACGTCTGAAAAGCTTTTAATCTGTATGAAGGGCTTTTTCGATTATGAATATTACTGAGAAGATACTTGCTCGTGCTTCTGGCAGACAACGGGTTGCTCCAGATGATGTAATCTTTGCAAATGTGGATAAAGTAATGGTCCATGACGTATCAGGACCTGGTGTAATCAAAGTATTTGATAAATTAAAAAAACAAGGAATTAACGTCGATAAATTATGGGATCCGACAAAAGTTTGGGTCGCTGAAGATCACTTTGTTCCTTCTGCAGATAAAATGTCTGCTGAAAATGTGATTAAGCTATCTAACTTTACAAAAAACTATGGAATTGAAAAACACTTCAAGTATGGTATGGGTCAATACGGAATTTGTCATACACTTTCTCATGAAGAGGCACTAGTATTACCTGGTGAGGTGTATGTTGGAGGTGATTCTCATACAAATACTACCGGCGCACTTGGTTCTTTTGCTTGTGGGTTGGGACATACTGATGTTGCATACGTATTGCTAAATGGAAAGATTTGGTTTAAGGTTCCTCATACATTATACTTTAAGCTAAATGGAAAGCTCCCAGAACACGTAATGGCCAAAGATTTTATTTTAAAAATTATTGGTGATATTTCTACTGAAGGTGGTGCATACAAAACAATGCAGTTTGGTGGAAGCGGAATTAGTGAAATGTCCGTAGAAAGTAGATTGACAATGTGTAACATGACAACAGAGGCTGGAGCTAAAAATGGAATTGTTGAACCAGATCAAAAAGTAGTTGATTATCTTACAAGTAGAGGTGCTAAGAACATCACACTAGTTCATGGTGATACTGATGCTGAATATGAAAAGATATACGAATACGAAGGTTCTGAGATGGAACCACTTGTTGCAAAGCCATTTTCTCCAGAAAATATTGCAATCGTAAGAGAAGCTCCATCTGTTGAATTGGATAAATCATACATTGGCTCTTGCACTGGTGCAAAGTATGAAGATTTGGAAGCTGCTGCTAAAATTCTCAAAGGACGAACAGTTAAGATTAGAACTGAAATCTTGCCTGCTTCTATCTCTATTTACAAACGTGCGATGGAAAATGGATTGCTCAAAATATTCTTAGATGCAGGTGCTACCGTAGGACCACCTACATGTGGAGCTTGTTGCGGTGCACATATGGGGGTTTTGGCAAAAGATGAAATTTGCATCAGTACCACAAACAGAAATTTTCCAGGAAGAATGGGCCATGTTGATTCTCAAACATATCTTTCATCACCTCTTGTGGCAGCAGCATCTGCTGTAACTGGAAAGATTACTGATCCGAGGGATTTGAAATGAAAGGTAACGTCATAAAATACGCAAGAGACAATATAGACACTGATGTAATAATTCCAGGGCAATATCTCAAAGTACATGATTATGCTGAGCTTGCAAAACATGCTATGGAAGGACTTGATCCTGATTTTCATTCCAAAGTAAAAGAAGGTGATTTTATTTTATCCGGAAGGAATTTTGGGTGCGGTTCATCACGTGAACACGCTCCAATTGCACTTACTCATTCTGGAATTAAGGCAGTACTTGCTTTATCCTTTGCAAGAATCTTTTATCGAAATGCAGTTGATGGTGCATTTTTACTTCCTATAGAAATTGATCAGGATGCATACTCTGATATTGCTGAAGGCGATCAGATTGACATTGATTTAAAATCAAATCAAATCAATAATCTCACAAAAAACAAGACGTACAAAATGAAACCTTTTTCTGATATTATTGGAAAAATAATAGAAGCTGGCGGTTTATTCAAATACAAACCAGATTAGGATTAAAATGGGAAAAACACTTTTTGAAAAAATTTGGGATGCACATGTTGTTGTAGAAAAAGAAAATAGTCCATCGCTAATCTATATTGATAGACATCTTGTTCATGAAGTAACATCTCCTCAAGCTTTTGATGGACTTCGTATGAATAATAGAAAAGTGAGAAGACCTGACCTTACGATTGCAACAATGGATCATAATGTTCCTACAAATAATAGGGGATTACCAATTTTAGATCAAACATCTTCTGTCCAAATACAAACTTTAGAAAAAAATTGTAAGGATTTTGGGATTAAATTATTTGATATTAACAGTCCTAATCAGGGAATTGTTCATGTCATCGGACCGCAATTAGGAATTACTCTGCCTGGAACAACTATTGTCTGTGGTGATAGTCATACATCCACTCATGGTGCTTTTGGTGCACTAGCATTTGGGATTGGTACTAGCGAAGTGGAACATGTCTTGGCATCTCAAACTCTATGGTTAGAAAAACCAAAGCCCTTTGAAATTAAAGTAGAAGGAAAACGAAAAAACCCTCACGCTGTTACTGCTAAAGACATCATACTATCAATTATCAAAAATATTGGAACTTCTGGTGGGAATGGAACAGTAATTGAGTATCGTGGTGAAGGTATATCTGATCTTTCTATGGAACAACGAATGACTATCTGTAATATGTCGATAGAAGGCGGAGCCCGTGCAGGCTTGATTGCCCCTGATGAAAAAACCTTTGAATATCTTAGAGGCAGACAATACACTCCAAAAAACTATGAATTTCTAGTTGATTATTGGAGAGAAAATCTAAAAACTGATAGCGATGCAAAATTTGAAAAAAATTATACTTTGCATATTGATAACATTGCACCTCAAGTAAGTTGGGGTACAAACCCTGGAATGACAATTGATGTAACTGAATCAGTTCCGTCTCCAGAAGATTTTGCTAAAGGTGATCAAAATCAAAAGAAGGGTGCAGAAAAAGCACTTGAATATATGAATATAAAATCAGGAACTCCTATAACTGAAATTAAAATTGATAGAGTGTTTATTGGTTCATGCACAAATGCCAGACTAGAAGATCTAATTGAAGCATCAAAAGTTGTTAAAGATAGAAAAGTATCTCCTAATGTCAAAGCTATGGTTGTTCCTGGATCTCAGATGGTAAAAAAACAAGCAGAAGAGTTAGGTCTTGATAAAATTTTCATTGACGCAAATTTTGAATGGAGAGAATCTGGATGCAGCATGTGTCTTGGAATGAATCCAGATATTTTGTCACCTGGTGAACGATGTGCAAGTACTTCAAATAGAAACTTTGAAGGTAGACAAGGAACTGGTGGTAGAACTCATTTAGTTAGTCCTGTTATGGCAGCTGCGGCTGCAATATTTGGGCACTTTGTAGATGTAAGAGAAATGGATTTGAATTGAAATGCAATCTTTTAAAAAAATTAAAACAATCATCACTCCTTTAGATAAGGTAAATGTAGATACTGACCAAATTGTACCAAAACAATTTCTCAAACTAGTCCAAAAGTCTGGATTTGGAAAATTTCTTTTTTATAATTGGCGATACGATGATCAAGAGCAATTAAAATCTGATTTTGTATTAAATGAGCCTAAATACAAAAATTCCAAAATTCTTGTTGCCGGAGATAATTTTGGGTGCGGTTCTAGTAGAGAACACGCAGTTTGGGCGTTGCTTGACTATGGATTCTCAGTAGTTATTGCCCCATCATTTGCTGATATCTTTTATAGCAATTGTTTCAAAAATGGACTTTTGCCTATTGTTTTAGATGAAAAAACAATTGAAAAACTACAGCAAGAAATTGGTGATGTAGAAGTAGATCTGGAAAATCAAACAATCAAAACAAATTCTAAAACAATTTCATTTGATATTGACTCACACAAGAAAAAAATTCTTTTAGAAGGTCTAGATGATATTGCTCAAACTTTATTTTATGAGAAAAAAATCACTGAATTTGAAAAGCAGTCTAAAACCCCATCTGTTTTATGATTTTTTTTACAGTCTTTTTGTTTCTTTCTAAAACCATTGGAGATTCTGCATCTATCCATTCTCTATCTCCTATGTCGTAGGCACTGATTTTTCCTTCTTTAGATAATTGTTGTAAAATATCAAATGAGAGATTGATCTCTTTTTGTTTTTTTGTTTTGATTCTTTTAATTATGTCTTTTCCTAAAATGTAAACTCCCAGACATTCAGATAACTGTAGTTTCATTGTTGGTTTTTCTTTAAATTCTTTAATTATCCCATCTTCTACAACTGCAAATCCTGTCTCTTCTTTTCTTTTTGTTCTTGTTGCAATACATGCTGTACTATTTTTTTCTTTGAAGATCTCTCTCATCTTGACTAAATCTATTGCACATAGATTGTCTACAAACCACAAAACAAACTCGTCTTCTCCTTTGAGGTTATTTTCAATGTGTAATAGATCTCCCCCGGTTCCACTTTGAGAGTCTTGTACAAATGTGATTTTTTTTCCTTTACTTGTGTGGCTAAAATAATTTTTAATCTGACCGCCCAATCCTTGATAGTCTGAAATTATGATGATCTCTTTGATAAAATCAAACGAACTCAGATATTTTGTAATGTAATCAATTAACGGTTTACCAATAATTGGTGTCATTGCTTTTGGAAAATATTCAGTATACGGCTTGCCTCTAGTTCCTTTGCCACCAGCTAAAATTATAGCCTTCACAGCCTAACGGTATGATTTTTGCTTTCTTCTTCTTGCGCCAGGTCCTCCAAATTTCTTTGGTTCTTTTCTTCTGGCATCACCGCTAATCAGATATTTGTCAAAATCTGTAATTCTTTGCCTAAGATCTTCTCTTGTTGATTTTGGGAATGGATGGTCTTTAGGATCTTTTTTAGATTTAGTCCAACCTGTAAGTGCTCTTGAGATACCAGTAGCTGCTGCACTAGCTTGTCCCATGAATCCACCACCTCTTACTCTAACTGAAATGTCTATTTTATCTCTCAAATCTCCAGTAATTTCCAATGGAGCTAACATTACCTCTCGAGCAGTCTCTTGAGGAATCATCTCAATTGGTATGTTATTAATTCTAATTTTTCCACGTCCTTTTGTAATGTATACATGTGCACTAGATGTTTTTCTAGTTGCAAAATAGATTTCAGTCTTTGGTGTTGTCATTCAGTCCACCCAATTATTTTTGCAATATCGCCAATAGTTGTATAGTTTGCTGCAGATTTTGTAATTTTTGCTTGTTTGAATTGAATTTTTTCAAATCCACTTAGTTCTCTTGGTGAACCAATGTATGTTCTTAGTCTTTTATGTGCTAATAATCCTGATGGTTTTTTCTTTGGTAACATACCTCGTACCATTCTTGTCATCATTGTGTCTGGTCTTCTTGCATGTACAGGACCATGTTTTGGATGAATGACACTGTTTACCTCTAAAAATTTCCTGTAATGATAAATTATGTTTGTTCTTGTTCCACTTAACATAATTTTTTCACAATTTACAATTGATACTCTGTTTCCATTAAGTAATAATTTAGCAACATTTGATGAGAGTCTTCCTGCAATGTGATCAGTAGCATCAACTACAATTGGTTTGTCTATCGATATGATGTTTTCTTGACTAGCCAAGTAGTACAACTCCTTTTCCTGTTGGGTTCTTTTCAATTAACTCTGAAAATGTAATGACTTTACCACCTTTTTCTAAAATCTTTGCTGCTGCGGTATTTGAGATTGAAAATGAGCAAAGTGTAATTTTGTGTTCAATATCTCCAGTTCCTAACACTTTACCTGGAAATACAACTGTATCTGCATCTTTAGTTAATTGAGCAATTCTGTTTAAATTGATAAATCGTCTTGCAATGGATGGTTTTAATGCATATTCTGCCATCTTTGCCCAAATTGGAGCATCATTTTTGGTAGATGCCTTCTTTAGATCCTTTGCCATGCGTATGACGACTTGATTAGTCATGTGAATAATCCGGTTTAAAACCCAAATATAATGTGTATGCTTAGTTTATTCTTTTATTTCGTTAATCATTTCTTTAAACTCTGATAATCTGTTGCTTAACTCGTCTACTCCTGCAAGGATTATCTGTTCTGGCTTTAATGCCCCTGTTGATTCAACTGTTAGTATTCTCTCGTTTTCTTTATCTGTTTCAGTTAAAACTGAAATGTTTGCTGAATTCCACTTAGCATGTTCTGTTCCACGGCCAAGTCTAGCATAGCATTCGACTTTGACTCTTTGACCTGCAGCTAATTGAACAATTGGAATTTTGTCTGAAGTTGCCTTTACAGATTCATCTTCTGATGTAAGATCACTTGATAATATTGTTCTAGTGACATCTGAATCTCCTGAATCTAAAACAAACATTACTTTGCAATTAGAACAACCTGTTTCACTTTTACAATCACATTTAGATGGTTCATTGAATCTAGATATATCCGTCTTAATTGGAATTAGTCCTAATCTATGTGCTAATCCCTCGTCTGGTAATACTGAAGAGTTTTCAATTATATCTACAGTATCAATGGCAAACACTGGAATACCGTTTAGACAAATTCGTCTAAGTGCATTTGCATACTGTAATGGAACTCCTTTGAGCTTGATTGATATTTTTTGATTTTCCTTGTTAACTACCTCTAAAGAAGACAAATCTTAGAAGAAAATTTTCAAAATCCACATAAAAATCTAGCTGGAATTAGGTATGGATTATGGGCTTTATTGAGATTTAGACTGAATTATTCGACTAGGAAATTTCAAAAACATATTGCCATCTAGTTTAAAGTGCATCATAAAACCTACTGGATTCAAGGGTATCCTTATGATGTACTATCTATGTTGCACTGTTATTTTGCAATGTTTACTTTTTAGAATGCTTATTGTGCTGTGACATGCTTTGTTAAATAAGATGCGATTCTTTTTTCATCATGTCCGATTATGTTAAAGCAGATAAATTCATGAAATTGTTCAAGAGTCACGCCCCCACAAATTCTACAAATAAATCGTGTTGGAATTCGACATTTTCCACATAATGAATAATTTAACAATAAACCTCCACATTTTCTACACGACTCATCAGGCAAAATAATCACCAAAAAAACTATGCTACTTGTCCTATCTTCATTCTAAAATTATCTTGATGGTTTTTTACAGTATTGTGTAATTTCTCTTCAATCAAAGAACAATATCCACACAAAGGATTAATCATGGTTGAATCAAATTCTATTTCTCCTATTGCTTTTTGGCAGGTTATGCAAGTCACAATTTTTGTGTCGTAGATATTCAATGATTTACTACCTCTAGAATTTTAATGGGTCTGAGACTTTGGTGTGCCATGCTAATCACTTTATTTGGATCTAGTTCTGGTTCTGAAGATATTAGCATTAAATTATCTTCATGAGGTATTGTGATGATATTTGTTTTATTTCGATATGACACTATTGCATTTATGTTTCCAAGTGAATCGTCAAACTCTTTTCTCATCGACAAGTCAAGTGCTACTTCCATAAACAACATCTCCATTTTTTGTTTATCTTTCTCTAATGGTATGATGTTGGAACTAAATCCACCTGCAATCTTTCTTCCCTTGTTATTGATTATTGCTGCAAATCTTATTCCTTTGATTTGGCACATCTGATTACAAGTGTAATCATAAACGTAGACTTGATTACTTTCCATCTAATATTCATCTCCGTTATCAAATAGAATCCATGATAGACCAGCTAGATCTTCCCATTTGAATTCTGGATTTTGTATTGTTTGAAGCATTTCACCTTTTTTTGCTGGGATGCTTTTTACCAGCATTTCTGAAGGCTCAGGTTGCCTTTGTATTACGACTGTTGACATGATAGGTTTTTGATTCACAAATATATTGTCATAGATACTGGTTTGTGGCATGCCTTGTTTTTTGATTTTATTTTCTATGATAAATCAAAAATAAAATTACAAATTCTTAGTCTTGATTTTTTAGTATGTGTGTCTTGTATTGTAACGATAAACTAATTCTAAGGCTACACAAATATTTCGTTTCAATATTCTTATTCTAACTAACTCTGATGCAAGCATCATGCTTTGAGCATTATCATTTGATTTGATGGCTAATACGATCTTGTTGAATATCTCGTTTTCTCTATGATATAATTTATGTAAGCATATCTCCAAATTTGATATTTTAAAATGTGTTTGTTCAAAAGATGATTTGAAATATGTAGAATTCAAACCATGGTTTTCAACAGATTGTATTTGGCTCATGGTTTGTTATTCTCCTGCAAATACTTAGTTCTGGTTATTGGTTTGTGGCATGCCTTTCACTTAGCCCATGATTTATGACCGCACTCTGTACATTTTAAAACAAGTGGAGTACATGTGTAGGAATCATAGATAGAAGGCACTGTTGGTGCAAAACAAACTTTGCATGTTTCTATATTTGTAAGTTTTATGCCTTTTTTTACTGGAATACTTTGAACCAGTGTTTCTGAAGGCTCAGGTTGCCTTTTTTGGATTTGGATTTGACTCATGGTATAGTAATGTTTGAACAAATATTAGACAATGGTTAGTGGTTTGTGGCATGCCTTATTTTTGTGATATTTTTTGAAAATCATACACAGAATGTATTGCTTACAGCAAAATTGTATTTGTTAGAGATAAATACCAAATTAATATAGGATATTTCAGAAATGACTGACGTAACTGTAGTTAGATATTCTTATGAGGGCGAAAAATTTGAGATCTTAGTAAAGCCTGATCCTGCCCTGGATTACAAAATGGGTAAGAAAAAAGATATCTCTTCAATATTGATTGCAGATGAAATCTATACTGATTCTGGTAAAGGCACTAAGCCATCAACTGAAAAATTACTCAAGGCTTTCAAAACTGAAGATGTAATTGAGATTGCAGAAATCATGCTAAAAAAAGGAGAACTGAATCTTACTACTGATCAAAGACGCAAGATGCTTGATGATAAGAGAAAACAAATTGTTGCATTTATTGCAAAAACATACGTCGATCCTAGAACTCATCTGCCTCATCCTCCATTAAGAATTGAACAAGCATTAAAAGATGGACGAATCACAGTAGAGCCACAAAAAAATGTTGAAGAACAAGTACCAGACATTGTAGAAAAATTACGTTCTATCATAGCTTTGAAATCTGAAAATTTAGATCTCGAAATTACAATCCCTGCACAGTATGCATCACAATCATATGCTGTTTTGAAATCTGTTGGAGTTTTAAAAAAAGAAGAATGGCAAAATAATGGTTCTTTAAAAGCAATACTTGAAATACCCGCTGGAGCAAGGCCAAATGTGATTGATAGATTGGGTTCTATAACCAAAGGTTCTGCAACAGTTGAGGTTATGAAGTAATGGAAAATAAAAGAAAATACGTTATTCCTGGAGATGTAATTACGACTGGCCCTTTCAGACCAGAACAAAATGTAATCTTGGATGGAAACAAAATTATTTCTACAGCTATAGGAATTTCAGAAATTTACGATGATTCTATTAAAGTAATTCCATTGACTGGAAAATATATCCCAAAAATCGATGATCTTGTAATTGGCAAAGTCGTTTCTCATACCTCGCTTTCTTGGGAATTAGATATCAATTCCTGTTATGTTGGATTTTTACCTGCTCAAGATGTATTTGGGCGAGATTTTTCTGCACATGCAGATGAGCTTTCATCCAAGCTAAAGGCAGGCGATCTAGTCGCAGCAAGGATTGCTAATTTTGATAGAACTCGTGATCCACTTGTAACAATAGCTGATAGAGATCTTGGTAAGATTGACTCTGGTCACCTAGTTTCAATATCTACTAGTAAGGTTCCACGCTTAATTGGAAAAAGGGGAACTATGATCCAAATGATTGAAATGGCTACAAATGCAGCTATTACGATTGGTCAGAATGGTTGGATCGTTGTCTCCTGTGAGACTCCCGAGGGATTATTAAAGGCAAAAAAGGCAATCAAAATGGTTGATGAAATGGCACATGTTGCTAATTTGACAGACCAAGTGAAAGAAATGTTAGAATCAAAAGGTGAATCATAATGGGCGGAAGAGAAGCAACCCTAGTTCTACTAGATGAAAATGGAATTCGTTGTGACGGTAGAAAAGTTGACGAACCAAGACGAATTATGATTAAAGCTGGTGGATTGAAAAATGCTGATGGCTCAGCATACATTGAATTTGGCGATAATAAAATTTTAGTAGGAGTATTTGGACCACGTGATGTTCATCCAAAACATATGTCAAACACTGATACTGGTATTTTACGAGTTAGATATCACATGGAACCATTCTCTGTAACTGAGAGAAAAAATCCTGCTCCATCAAGAAGAGAAATTGAAATTTCCAAAGTTATCAAAGAAGCTTTAGAGCCTGCAGTTATGTTGGAGAAATTCCCAAGAACTGCAGTTGATGTATTTATTGAAGTTCTTCAAGCCGATGGCGGTACTAGATGTGCTGCCCTTTCTGCAGCATCAGTTGCATTGGCTGACGCTGGAATTCCAATGAGAGATATGGTAGCAGCTTGTGCAGCAGGAAAAGCAGCTGATACAATTATTCTTGATGTTAATAATGAAGAAGACCAAGCAGGACAAGCAGATATGCCAATTGGATATATGCCAAGTCTAGAAAAAATCACATTACTTCAATTAGATGGTGTGTTAACACCTGAAGAATACAAAAAATGTGTTGAGACTGGAATTAAAGGCTGTAAAATTGTTTATGAATTACAAAGAAAAGCACTTACTGATAAATATTTTGGAAACGGGGAAAAATAAATGACATCCACTAGCGTACTAGATGATCTAAAGAAATCTCAAATTCTAGAATTATTAGAACAGGGAAAAAGAGTTGATGGGAGAGCACTAGATGAACCACGAAACTTGATCATTGAAACTAATGCAATTCCAAAAGCAAATGGTTCTGCAAGAGTTCGATTAGGTGACAGTGAAGTAATCTGTGGTGTTAAGATTCAACCAGATAGACCTTTTCCGGACATGGGTGACAAAGGAATCTTCATTTGTACTGCTGAGCTTTTACCGCTATCTCATCCAACCGTTGAAACTGGACCACCAGGCCCTGACGTAATTGAATTGGCAAGAGTAGTAGATAGAGGTATTAGAGAAAGTCATATGATTGATTTAACTCAACTAGTTATTGAAAAAAACAAATCTGTGGTTGGAGTATTTGCTGATAACGTTGTAGTTGACTATGATGGTAATTTGTTTGATGCATGCGCTTATGCTGCAACAGCTGCAATTCTCTCATCAAAAACTCCAAAATGGGAGATGAAAAATGATGTGCCAACTTTAGTTGAAGGAGAAGAATCAGACGTTCCGATTTCTACTATTCCGGTTTCTGTAACTATGGGCAAAATAGGAAACCACATAATCGTTGATCCAAACGGCGATGAATGGAGCAGTATGGATGCAAGAATTACAATCACTACTGATTCTAATGGAAACATATGCGCTTTACAAAAAGGAGGAAACGACGGATTTACTTTTGAGCAAGTAATAAAATGCGGTGAATTATCAGTCAAAGTAGGCGCAAAAATAAGAGAAAAGTTAAAACAAGCAAAGGAATCTGGTCAATAAAATGGCAAAACAAAAATCACTAAAAGGTTTAGGTGCACGATATGGTATTAAAATTAGAAAACAATATTCAAAAATTCATTTTCAACTAAAAGAAAAAAGACATTGTCCTGAATGCGGTTCTCAACAGTTTAACCGAGATGCAGTTGGCATATGGTCTTGCAAAAAATGTAGTTTCAAAGTAGCTGGAACAGCATACGATGTCAAACTTTAGTGCTAAAATTATTGTTGACGCAAAAGAAAAAACAAAAGCAATTTTTGATTCAATAAATACTGATAATGATTTTTACCCCGAAAACCCTACAAAAACTAGTATATCATTTGATAAAAAAATTACAATCTCTGTAGAATCTGATCATATGCCACACTTGAGAGCAAATCTTAATTCAACTTTAAGATTAATTCAGGCAAGCTACGATTCTATCGAATCGGTAAAGATATAATGAAATCCCGAAATTTGTATTAACATGTCAGCCGGACAAATGCCACCTTGGCTTCAAGAACAACTTATGAAGATGCAACAATCCCAACAAAACCTACAATCTATTATGACACAAAAACAACATCTTGAGATGGAAAAAGTTGAGACTGAAAAGGCACTTGAGGAATTAAAAAAAGCGGCTGACGATGATAATGTGTACAAACATGCTGGTTCTATTCTGATAAAATCTACAAAAAAAGAACTAATTGATGAATTAGAAGAGAGAAAAGAAATGGCAAAAACACGAGCAACAGTTCTTGAAAAACAAGAATTACGAATTAAAGAATCACTCAAAGAACAAGAAGCAAAAATTACTGAAATGATGCGAGGTCCATCTGCAGGCACTCAAACACCAAAACCATCATCTGGAAGCACACAAATTCCAAAACCACAACCAGACGATAATCCTAGAAAATAATCCTCATGTCAATTTCAAAAGGATATTAACAAATTAAGAAAATTACATTTAGTGAAATTAGAAAATTTACGAATCATAGTAGATGAACGAGAACGTAAGAGTGGAATCCCAGACTTACTAAAGTCTGTAGGCCTTAATCTTGAAATGAAGACTTTGCCAATTGGGGATTACATTGTTGCCCCTGAAACTGTAGTGGAACGAAAAAGTATTCGTGATTTACTGTCTTCTGTTTTTGATGGTAGGCTTTTTGATCAATGCTCTAGACTAAAAGAACACTTTGAATTTCCAATTGTGCTTATGGAGGGAAACGTCGATGAAATTGAAGAAATTACTGATAACCCCATGATCTTTTATGGTGCACTATCGACAGTAGCTATCGATTTTAAAATTCCAATAATTCCTACTCCTAGTGCGATGCATACTGCAAAATTACTTGTTTCATTATGTTCTAGAACTGATGCAATTAAAGGACCATATTTGAAAAAAATAAAAAAATCAACTGATTTAGAAAAACAACAATTATCTTCACTTTGTAGTTTGCCAGGCGTTGGAGAAAAATTTGCAGTTAGGATGCTTGAGAGGTTTGGAACCCCTTTGAAAGTATTTACAGCTACTACCAATGAACTTGCAAAAATCGAGGGATTGGGTGATGCAAGAGCTAAAAAAATAAAAAAAGTACTTGAATCTCAAAGCAAACACCTAAAAAAATCAGATCAAAAAACTTTGCATGATTCATGATACTGTTAAATAAATTAACAAATCTGTGTCGTTATGCTAGTTTCAATTAGTTGGCTAAAAGATCATCTATCTGATCAAGATATCATACTGTTAGACACTCGGCCAAAAACCATGTTTTTGTATGGCCACATATCACAATCTCAATCACTTACTATAGATCAAGTAATTCAATTTGATCAATACGGTTCTAATTTGGTCGCCGACGAAAAAAAAATTGCTGAACTTTTTGACTCACTTGGAATTGATGATTCAAAGACTGTAATAATTATTGGAGATTCTATGGACCCATCTGCAGCTAGAATTGCGTGGACTCTACTTTATTTTGGACATGAAAAAACATTTTTGCTTGATGCAACTATTATGGACTTGCAAAAAAATGGATTTGAATTAACAAAAAAACCATTTACTGCACAACATACAAAATTTATCCCAAAAATTAAATCTGAAATTCGTATGGATGCTAACCAACTTAAAGATAATCTAAGCAAATTTACAATTTTGGATGCAAGAACCCCTCAAGAGTTTATGGGAGGACATATTCCAAATTCAAAATTGATTCCATTTACTGATGGAATAGCATATGATGGAAAGTTGTTTCAAACTAAAGACTTTTTGGAAAATCTTTTCTCTCAAAATAATGTCTCAAAAGAGAATGAAATTGTATGTTATTGTATGCATGGACACCGAGCGTCAAGTTTGTTTTTACAATTAATGATTGCAGGTTATCAAAACATCAAATTGTATGATGGATCATTTGTTGAATGGTATGGAAGGAGATTCCCCCTTGAGTAATTTTCTCTTTAGAGGAGTGCCGCACATAGGACACTCTTTTCCAGAAGTATGATTTGTATGACATCCCGGACAGTAATGCACCCATTTGCCAACATCTTGAAAAGTATTTGTCATAATTGGTGATATCTTCAAACCAATGTTTTTTGCAACATTTGTAATTGCAAAATCGTCTGAAATAATTTCACCTTGCAGATTGATACATAGTGCAATTATCGAAATATCTTGTTTTGATAGCTGCGGAAAGTCTCCAGTCTCTTTGGCAGATGCTATTGCAGCATTTGTTGATTCTTTATCTGGATCCATTATTTTTAATCGATTAGTCTCTAAGAGAGTTCCAAGTGCATCCTCATTTTTTTTGATATGTTTTATCTCCTCGTATACTAGGGATGTTGTATAACAATCACTTGCCGATCCAAACGGAACTCCTGCATAAAATGCACTCGCATCTAATATTCTAAAATCCAAGTTTGCTCATCTGTCTCAGTCCTCGTTTCTTCAATCTAACAAAGACTGCTGGTTTTCTATATTTCTTTATAGTTATCGGTTCTCCATATCCTGCCGATTTTACTACCTGTGCATCCATTACTATACTACAGTCATGGGATGATATTATTTCTATTTTTTCATCTGGTACTACTATTGATTCTAATCTGTAAACTGGGGCTACTGGTGTTATGATCAAAACATCCAAACTTTCATGTAGAATTGGACCTCCCAATGAAAAAGAATGTCCTGTTGATCCACTTGGGGTGGCAATAATGACTCCATCCATCTTCTGCTTTACCGTATCGTTTTGAAATTTTATCTCAATCTCGGCAGTTTTTGTAAGGTTTGTCCTACAAATGTATATTTCATTTAATGCTGGTGGAAACTCTTTACCTCCACTTGATGCCACAACTCTGGTTCGTTTGTCTAAAAAGAACTTGTCTTTTAGAATTTTATCAATTGCATCATCTATCTCATCTATTGTTATCTCGGAAAGTATTCCTCTGTTTCCACCAACGTTAATTGTTAGAATTGGAGTTTCATTTTCAAGATATCTAAAAACCCTAAGAGTTGTACCGTCCCCACCTAGAGTAACTACCAAATCAAGATCTTCTTTTTTTAATTCATCTAATGCCTCTACTTTTTTTGCACCTTCTACTTCTACCGGTGCAATTGTGTAAACTTTGGATTTTCTTGCTAGAAACTTTTTTGTAATGTCTCTTGCAGCATCTTCAGACTCTTTTGAACCTACTTTACTTACCACTGCTACTTTCTGAAGTTTCAACTGGTTCTACTAAATCTCATTTAGTTAAAAAGATATTTTTTATTTGATTTGCTGCAAAAACAAATAAGTATGAATCCAATTTGTACAATAGCATGAATTACGCACATCCTGAAGTTTTAGTAGATACAGAATGGGTATCAAAAAACCCCCCAAATACAAATAGAAAATTAGTTGAAGTCGATTATGATCCGGTTAACGGATATCAAAAAGGACACATTAAAGGAGCATCTTTAATTTGGTGGAAACGAGACATAAATGATCCTGTTACTAGAGATATTATAAATAAAAAACAATTTGAAACGCTAATGTCAAAAAATGGAATTACCGAAAACTCTGAAGTAATTCTTTATGGTGATTTCAATAATTGGTTTGCAGCATTTGTTTTTTGGGTTTTCAAATACTACGGCCATGAAAATATAAAAATCATGGATGGCGGTAGAAAAAAATGGGAACTAGAAAGCAAAGATTACACTACAGATGAACCACAGATTCCTCAATCAACATACAAAGCACAACCCCCAGATGAAGGACTCCGAGCTTATCTATTTGATGTTAGCAGAGCATTAGGAAGAGAAGATACTGTTATGGTAGATGTTAGATCTCCAAAAGAATTCTCTGGAGAAATCACTGCACCTCCAGAATATCCAATGGAACATGCACAACGTGGTGGACATATCCCAAGGGCAAATAATATTCCTTGGGCAACTGCTGTAAACGATGCTGATGGCACATTCAAATCTGTAGAGCAACTCAAACAAAATTATGAATCAAAAGGAGTAACTCCAGACAAAGATGTTATCTGTTACTGTAGAATTGGAGAGAGATCATCTCACAGTTGGTTTGTCTTAAAATATCTGCTTGGCTACTCAAAGGTTAGAAACTATGATGGTTCCTGGACTGAATGGGGTAACATGATTGGAAATCCTGTGGAAAAATAACTTGTCACTAGACCTTCCAATACTCCAGAAAGGATCATTTTATTTCATAAAAGACGGTGTTGATAATTTTATTTTGGAAGACAAAACTAAACGAGGACTAACAGTAAAGGAGACATCCATTGATGAAAAACTAAATGTCACAGCAGATAAAGGAATGATTCATGACATGGATGGAATCGGACATTGGGTGGCTATTAGATGGTATTTTCCAAAAACCCAATTCAATATCATTAAAATTTCTGAGTACGCCGAAGTCATGGAAAAAAAGTATACTGAACTAAGAGAGCTTACTTGTCCTGACGACAGTGACTGATAACCTTTTTAAAGAAATTCAATTCATAAAAACCAGATGTCATTACTTTTAAAAGATCGCGTTTGGTCAATGGAGGCACCAACTGCAAAGCGTGGAGTGTACCCTCTACATGGATTCAAACTTGGCCTTTATAGATTACCTATTAAACTAGAAGACCCATTAGAGATTAAATCTGTACATGATGGTCTGAAAAAGGCATTTGAGATGGATGCATATGCTGATAGAATTTTTGCAACATATCGCTGGAAAGAACAAAACATGAAAGATCCTGATGCAAAGGGATACGAAGAAGTAGAATTGTCTGTTACCGTTGAAATTGTAAGTGGCGAAGTAGTTGATATTATTTATCAAATTTTCCCAATTGAGAAATTTGGTGATCCAAATTGGGTTAAAGATTATAGGAAAAAGGCAGATCATTTTGCAAAGATGGTTATTGATACTATCTTGCGCAATACTATCTTGGCAGATAAGATGATTTCATATCTTGCAAAAGCTGAGAAACTTAATCATGCTCAAGCAACACAAAGACTAGAAGAGCTTACTCCACTTGCAAAAATTGTTCTTAATGCTAAGCCAAAAGCAACAGAAGCAAATGAAGATGAAATCGAAGAAGATGATGGTGCTGAAATTGAAATTCCAGATGGAGCAAAGCCTGGACCAATTGATGTTGGTTACAAATCAAAGATGAAACCATCTACTCCTTTTGATGCTAACGGGTATACGATCAAGACTTGGGGCAGAAAAGGAGCTAACAATGGAATTCTTGGTGTATGGGGAGAGTTTGTCTCTGTTGATTATGATATTTGTATTGCTGATGGTGGATGTATAGAGGCATGTCCTGTCGGAGTCTATGAATGGTTTGATACACCTGGAAATCCAGCATCCGAGAAAAAACCACTAATGTCAAAAGAACCAGATTGTATCTTTTGTCTTGCGTGTGAAGGCGTTTGTCCACCACAAGCAATTAAGATCTTTGAGCAAAAATAAGTAAATTGTTTTGCAACTATAAATAGCGACTAAACATTTTGTCAAATTAGAAGATGGTCCTTAATCCATTTAACGTATTTGTTTTTGATCTGTTTATCATATCTGCAATTATTATTACTGCATACACATGCAATTTTTACTATCTTACATATCTCTCAATAAAACGAAAAGTAAATCCTCCGACAATAGAAATGGGAACTCCTACAATTACTATTCAACTACCCATCTATAATGAAAAATATGTTGCAAAGAGACTAGTTGATGCAGTTTGTGCATTGGACTATCCTAAAGACAAGATGGTGATAATGGTACTTGATGATTCTGATGATGATACTGTAGAACTATTGTTTGATGTTGTTAATACTTACAAAAAACAAGGATTTCAAATTGAACATATTAGACGTGGTACAAGAAAGGGGTACAAAGCAGGTGCTTTGAAATACGCAATGGAGATTACTGATACCGAATTTGTAGCAATCTTTGATGCTGATTTTATTCCGCCAAACTGGTTTCTCAAAAAAGCATTTCCTCATTTTGTAAAGCCCAACATTGGGTTAGTTCAATGTCGTTGGGGTCATGTAAATGAAAATTATTCTGCAATTACACAAGCGCAAGCACTGAGTCTTGATTTTCATTTTTTAATTGAACAAAAAGCAAAAAGCAATTCTAATTTATTTATGAACTTTAATGGTACTGCAGGAATTTGGAGAACTGATTGTATATCTGATGCAGGAGGATGGCATACTGCCACACTTGTAGAAGATCTTGACTTGAGCTACAGAGCTCAAATGAAAGGTTGGAAGTGTCTTTTCTTGCCCAACATTGTAGTCAACGCTGAACTACCAGCTCAAATGAATGCGGCAAAAAGACAACAATTTCGATGGGCAAAAGGTTCAATTCAATGTGCAATTAAATTATTGACAGACATTGCACTAAAACGAAAAATTGGATTTGAAGCAAAAATCCAGGCATTTGTACAATTAACTCGTCATATTGTTTATCCTTTAATGCTTATTCAATTTCTCACACTGCCTATTCTTTTAGCTTCGAACATGAATCTTTATTTGGTTAGTTTTCTTCCAGCTTTGACCATTGCTACATATCTTGCAATGGGTCCAGGCGCATACATTATGATAATTCAAAGTATGTATCATGAATCTTGGAAATCAAAAGTGAAAATTTTGCCAGCACTACTTGTTTACAATGCAGGAATGTCTGTCAATAACAGTGTGGCAGTATTTGATGCTATATTTGGAAAGAAAAATGAATTTCTAAGGACTCCTAAATATGGAATTGTTACAAAAAAGGACAACTGGAAAGACAAATCATACAATTTACCGTTTACAAAAACAACTCTACTTGAGATCTTTTTTGGCGTTTATGGTTTGATGGGAATTTTAATTTCAATTTTTTCAAACAATCCTATATTTGCCCCTATCATTGGGTTGCAAACCGTCGGATTTTTCTACATCTCTTTTATGAGTTTCTCTCATACAAGTTTTAAAAGAAATAAATCACTCAATGTTCCTGCTTTAACCAAGAAAGAGAAAATGGAAAAAAGAACATACCAATTAGCAATGATTGGAGTACTTGGAATCATAGTTTTTGGGGCATTTATGTCAATTAACGGGTATCATGCTGATGTTTATCCGCTTGATAGGATACGTGGAAATTTGGATGGTATTATTGGTTCAGCTGATCCAGAGGCCATTAAAATTCATTTAACTGCAATTAAACAAGATTTGGCAATTGTAATGGAGAAATTACCTGAAAGTAAAAACCCAGTTTGGGTATTTCCAACAGAATCCACAAACTTCCTAAGAATAGATCGTGATGTAGATAATATGCTCATAACTGCTCAAACACTTACAACCGTTTCTCCTGACAGTGCTGCATTTCAAACTGGCATGACTAACATTGGTGAACGTTCTTTATCGATTCGCCAAAATATTATGGATGCCACTCCATACATGTTTGTCAGCATTTCTAATATTATATTTAGTACAATGTGGATAGCTGCAATTTTAGGAATATTTACAATTCTTAAACGAAAGAAAGATCAACTAAATAAATTTGATGAAGTACCAGGCGTTTAAGAAATATTTAATTCAGTTCTAATTTCATCTACTGCTCTAATTCCGTAAATGTCTCTGATTTGTTGAATTCTAATTGCTTCTTTTAGCAGATCTTTGCCAATTGTATTTGTTAGAATTGTAAAGATGTCGCTGAATCTGACTTCCCATTTGTCAGCACAATCTAAAATTTTACTAACTGCCCACTGTCTTACTTCATGTGGTAATGGAATCTTTTCTCCTGCTTCTATTGATAACCTGTCAAATAAATTAATTATCTCAGCAGTTTGAGCTGCCATATTTTCAAGATCTTTTGAATCCCCATACTTTGATTCTGCATGCATTCTGATGTTTGATTGATATTCTGATAGCTTTAGTAATGCCATCACCTCTTTTGATGATTCGCTAGATGCTTTACTTGTTGTACTTTTTACATGTTGCATTTCTTCAAAAATCTTATCTGATTTTTTATGAAACTCTGCAGTTGACGCATCTTGTCGTTTTAAAATATCTGAGACTGAAGAAATTTTTTCCTCTATTTTATCTGTCTTCTCAAAAACGTTCTTTTTGAAATTTGAAAAATCTTCTTGGACTGATTTTAATCCCTCTCCTACAAATGCCGTAGAATCGGCTCTATGTGATAATGAGTTAATCTCAGTCTCAATTTTATCGATTTTTCCAGCGATGTTTTTAATGGAATTTATGCTCAAATTAGATGCAGAATCGGCATTTCCTGCAATAGTGGTGAATTGTTGTTTTAATCCCTCTATGACTCCTCCCAAAGAATCAATCTTGGAAGCTTTGCCTGCAACTGCATCAATTGCAATTTTAATTGCATCTAACTCTGTTCTGAGTTTTGATGCAGAATTTACATCGTCTTTTATTTTTCCCAATTCTTGATTTAAACTGGTTATCACTTGTGATGATACATCTATATTTCCAGTTTTTTTGGTTACTTCCTCAATACTGTTTTTTAGATTGTCAATTTCATTACCTATGTTTGATAATGAATCTGTTTTTCCAGCTACTTTTCTAAGATCATCTCTTACTTCATCGATTCTCTGTGCAATTTTTATTATCATCTGTGAATTATTTCTCATAGAGTTCATACTGTCTTCTACTTGTTGTGCTAACTCTAGAGTTTTTGGAGATGATTTTTGCAATTCATTTATCTTGTGTACCTCTTCTTGTAGTCTAACTGTTTGTTCGTTAATTTTTGTAACTATGTTGGCTTGTGTTCTTACTTGATTTAGTCCTGCAAAAAGTTTCTGCGTGTCGTCTTCTAAAATGTTAATTTGTTTTGATTGTTTTTGTATATTTTCTAATGTCTGTGCTAAAGTATCAATCATACCTTTCATTGATACCAGTACCTTTTGATTATCGCCAAAAATTTTTGACATTACTTTGATTTCTTTTTGTAACGCTTTGCTAGAATCGGTCACAGATGCTACTTTCTTTAAAATGGCGGCTGGTGTTGGTTCACGTTTTACTGTTTTTTTTGAAACTTTATCTGCTTTCTTTGTTTCCTTTGCAGCCATACCAATTAACATTGCAATATGATGTTAAAAAAGTTAGGTGTAAAATAAAAAATGTAATGAGTTACTTGTTGACAACTTCTGGCTCATGTAGTAACTCATGAAATGTTTTTTCTGCTAGCCCATTTGAAGTCTCGATAAACCCTCTTGGGCAATATTCACATTGAATCATATAGTACGGTATGGTACCGTACTATTAATGCTTGGGTAATTGTGATGTTACCAATTATGCAGTCAGATACCCCAGGTCATTTTTCTACATTATTTTCAGTTGACCTACTCATCATTCTGCAATTAGATTTATGAACATTGAGCATAAAGAGGTTCAAAATATAACCGATTGAAAAAATATTACTGAATTCAATGAATCCTTTCTGCTAAATACGCAACTGTTTTTAAACAAATTTGTTCAAGCATATTGTGGATATCTCTTTTCTTCAGATTGACCTGTCTGGAATTTCTACAATGTTTGAACAGTTTGTAGCTGTCTTTAATCCAATTACTGATTTTCATACATCATTTATCACAGATTTGGCTTTTATCATGATTATTGGTGCAATTGTAACCCTTGCATTTTTTAAAATTAAACAACCAATGATCATAGGTTATCTTTTTGCTGGTATGTTGTTAGGACCATTATCTCCACTTTGGACATGGGTTCTTCCTCCTAATGGTATATCGTCTGACGTATCTGAAAGTATTGGAATTCTAACTGATATGTCTGCTTTGAATCTCTTTTCCGAAATTGGTGTCATACTACTTCTTTTTGTAATTGGAATTGAATTTCCTTATGCAAAAATTAAGAGCATTGGAAAAATGGCTATCGGCGTTGGCACAATTGGCTTGTTTATGACACTTGGTGTAATATTTTATGCTGCAAGTATGCTTGGATTAAATTCAATGGATTCGTTATTTATTGCTGCAGCACTTTCAATTTCAAGTACAGCTGTTATTGTAAAGATTTTAGAAGAGATGGGACGAATAAAACGAGAATCAACCATCCTCGTATTGGGAATATTGATCGTAGAAGATGTTATTGCAGTTATTTTAATTTCTTCTCTGCAATCAATTGCGTTAGTTGGAACTGTATCTATAGAATCTGTTTTGATAGTCGTTATTGTTGCAATAGGTATGATTGCAGG
Source organism: Nitrosarchaeum sp. (assembly GCA_018334095.1). Lineage (GTDB taxonomy): Archaea > Thermoproteota > Nitrososphaeria > Nitrososphaerales > Nitrosopumilaceae > Nitrosarchaeum. Next base: position 40,484 of record JAGXTE010000059.1, on the reverse strand, counting down.
AACATTTACTCTTGGAACTAGAATTATCACGCCTCTAATAGATAGAGTGGCAGCAACTGAGCATCGTGAAATTTTATTACTTAGTGTATTGGGTGTGTGTTTTGGTTATGCTTTATTGGCAAACATTGTTGGGTTGTCAGTTGCTATAGGTGCATTTCTTGCAGGAGTGTTGGTTGCAGAGTCTAAATCATCTGAAGTTTCAAAACTTTTGGCAAGTCCGATTAAAGATATGTTTGTAGCTATCTTTTTCATATCAGTTGGTGCTCTGATGGATGTTTCTCAACTTCAAAACTATATTATTTTGGCAATTGCCCTAATTGCAATTGCAATTGGTATGAAATTTGGCGGAAACATTGTTGGCAGTATTATATTTCGTCAAAAACGTGGAAAGGCAATTCGTTCTGCATTCACATTAGCTGCTCCTAGAGGTGAATTTTCAATTGTTATAATCAAAACTGGAGTAGATATTGGTGCTGTAAGCGCATTTTTGTTCCCATTAATTGGTGTAATTTCAATTGTTACTACATTTATCACGCCATTTATGATCCGTGCCAGTGATAAAGTAATACCAATATTTGAAAAGAAAAATGTCTGATGAACTAAAAAAATTATCTGAACAAGTTCATGATGGTGTAACAACATTTGATTTTGAAGGAAAAGATGTACCATGTATTATTTTAGAAGAAAGAAAATACGACGAAATAATTTCTAAAGTTGCTGGAAAATCTCTTGCAATTAATACTGATCTTAACATATTGCAAGATGGATTAGGTCATGTTTTTGTAGAGGTTGTTCTAACATTTTCTCAAGATGGAATTATTGAAAAACTTTTAATCAATGCAAACAATGATTTGTTCTTTTTTGAATCTCTTGCAAAAACTTCAATGATTGCACTCTCCTCCCCAAAATCTACATATGGAAAAGATAATGTCTTTATGATTCAGCTACCCAAGCCTGAAAAAGCTGAAAACGCACTAGAAATTATACGGCGTGGGTTGGCACAAAATAATCAAAGATAAATGGTGCAGTTACCGGGATTTGAACCCGGGTCACGAACTTGGCAAGCTCGAATATTAACCAAACTGTACTATAACTGCAACAATCCTAAGGGATGAATTTGGATATTAAACTGTTTTTAACTAATGTAACGTAGTTAACCTATGGATGAAATACTGATGGAGAAAATCAAGCAAAAAATCCATGATACTATTTCAAACAAAGAGGAGATACAACAACTAATTCATTTCCTTTCTAATATCGATGATTCAAAATCATTTGCACTTGGTATTGTTGTTGGAAGACTATACAATGCATTTTATTATCAAACAAAAAGAATTCTTGGTCGTGAACCAACAGATGTTGAATTTGCAGAATTTTTAGAATTTGTTAAAAATAGAAAATCTGATTTAGAAAATTTATGGTGACATCTTTTTTTGCCAGTCAATTACATTGATTTTTGGAGTTCCTGGTATTTTGACACATGCACTTCTAAGAGCTTCTTTTGCTTTTTCTAGGTGTGGTGCATTAACATAAAATTCCATAATGCACTGATTACGTGCAACTCTGGCTCCTAAACTTGTAGCTTTACCCCAAGCTCTTCTCATTCCTTCTGAAATTCTATCTGCACCTGCAGTTGCAACCATTTTATTTTCTCTTAGTAATACGTGAGGATAAATTCTGAGTCTGCCGAAATAACCTGTTTCGCCAGTAGCTTCTTCGAGTTTCTTACTTGCTGATAATCTGCATGATTCAATTGCCATATGTCTGATTTGGACTTTTTCGTTTAGGAGTAATTGGACACAATAATCATAGTTTGCTCTCTTTCCTCCTTGGAATTTTGCAATTTTTATCTGTGGATTGCCTTTGATGAAGTCTTTTCTACAGAATGGTTGTCCCTTTCCAACTCTATAATTAGCGCCATGCATGATAATTCAACCCTGAATGCCCATATTTTAACGGTTAGACAACCTTCATTCGTATCTCCAATGCTTATATGGAAAACCATCAACCTTCTCTCATTATGGAAGAAACCCCTTTAGTGAAAGGTGAATTGGTCTCAGATCAAACTTGCATCACAGATAAAGAAATGATTCATGAACTTCAACTCAAAGGATTTGGAGAAATCGAAAAAGAAAAATTATTCTTAAAGTCATTTGAGTCTCTTTATTTGTTATATTCAGATAAATTGATTCTTCGTAAGGGCAAAAAGCAAATTAATTTTGATGATTTATTGAGTATCTGTCAAAAAAATGATCCTGAAACTTTAACAAAGTTTCTGATCTATCGAGATTTGAAAACTAGAGGATATGTAGTAAAAGATGGATTTGGATTTGGTTCTGACTTTAGGGTTTATGAGAGAGGACAATTTGGTGAAAAAGGAGCAAAATTTCTAATTTTTGGTCTCAATGAAGGTCAACAAGAAAAAATGGGCACTCTTCAGAAAAAAATTGAACAAATCACTCAGATGGGTAAAGAACCTGTAATTGCTGTTATTGAAAGACGTGGAGAAGTAATTTATTATAAAATTAATCGAATGAATTTTTATGAAAACAAAACGGGTCTAGAAGAACTATCTCAACTCTAAACTTCAAATACCCATTCCGGCGAATATTTCAAAAGATTGTTTCTTTCTGCTTCCATAAAGTCATGAACTTGAACAAATTTTGTTTTGTTTTCCCATAAATCTTCAAAATCTTTAATTTTTCTATCTATTCGGGATTTATCATTCCATGATGTAAATACGTCTACTGATTCAAAATCTCTAACATTTGTAGAAAGCGATGATGAAGTTCCAGTAAATGCTACTGCATCTCCTGTCCCATCTTTGAATATGCCGATTCTTTCTGAAAACAAATTGGAAACCATTTCTGAATTTGTAATTGCTATTTTTAATTCAATTTGGCCATTATTTATGAAATCTTGAAGCTTCTGAATTTTGACATCTTTAATTAACTTTCCATCAAAACGTTTGGTATATTTTTCATTGAAGAGTTTTGTTAGTAAGTTAAGATCTGATATTTTGAATCTATTACCTGTAATCATTCTTAATCTTGCTTTGCCTGAAGTAAAATTATCAAAACCAAATGCAATACCTGCTAGATTTCGAATTGACAAAAAATCTACACACCTATCATATTCTGTACATGTGGATAAACATGGAAAGAAAAATTCTGCAACTATGTCATTTCTGTCTGAACGGTACTCTTCTTCAAATTTGATATCTCGTAATCGCAATATTTTTTTAATGTGATTTTGTTATTTAAACAAACAATTTTTTGCCCATTTTACCATTATACAATGATTTGTTAGTAACTCATGTCATTTTACTTATAAGGAATCTCTGCTCAAAAGATTACATTCTTAATTTTATTGAGTAATCAAATTTTTGAAAGAATCTTTTTCTTTTTTTCTTGGAATTCTGTATTTGTAATAATTCCTGCTTTTTTTAATGCTGCAAGTTTTTCAATTAATTCTAGGTGTTTGTGTTTTGGTGTTTTGAGATCCTTTCCCATTTGAATTCCTGATCTTGTACCTCTTTTTAATTTGGTACCTATATCGCTGCTCTTTTTGATAATTTTTCCACCGATTATAACTCCTTTTTTCTTTGCTTGCCTGATAATTTCTTCAGACTTTTGTTTTGTCATGTCGTTTACTAGGACGTGCTTTTTTGCCATATTACTTAATTCACGTGTCTTTCTTCGTGCAAGATGGGCTTGAAACTTTAGATCTTTGAGAATTTCATTTTTGGTTTTTCGTTTAAATCTTCTAGTATATTCTTCAATGACTAAAATTGGAAATGGACTAAACTCTACATCAAGATAATATTTTATGATCGTGTCGTCAGGTAATGTCTTTAGATATTCTTTAATTGATTTTTCTGATTTTATTTCCATATTTTTAACTTGATGTAATCTCATAAAAAGATTCAAGTATATAATGAAATGGTTGATAAAAATTATTTACGAATTTTTGAATATATTATTAATCCTGCAACTATGACAGTTCCAATGATAACTCCAAATCCAATTAACCATTCTTGTGAAAATAACTCAAAATTTGTAATAATTACAATTCCAATTAAATTTGCAATTATAATTACCAATACTATAATTATTAAATTCTTAGCCAACTACTATCCAATCTTGTCTTTCTTTTTCATGTAAAGGTATTTTAAACTTGAAAATTGGATTTTGTTGCTCATAAATTGACAGTAGAAAATGAAAAGATTACTCGTTCAGCTTGGTTTATCCTTGGAACCCTCAGTTGTTTGGGACTAATTGCAATGTATGCTGAAACGATGATCCTGCCAGCAATACCTACACTTATCGAAGAATTTGATATGCCATATAGTACATCATCCTGGATTTTATCCTCATACATGATTGCAGGTGCAGTTGCAACCCCCATTGCTGGCAAGTTATCCGATGTGTATGGCAGAAAGAAAGTCTTGCTGATTGTAATGTCGATTTATTCTGCAGGGATTTTAGCTGGAGGATTTGCAGACAGTTTACCATTTATGATTGCAGCCAGAGTAGCTCAGGGAGTAGGTATTTCCATGTTTCCAATAGCATTTGGAATAATTAGAGAAGTGTTGCCAGAAAAGAAATTAGCAGTTGGACAGTCTATATTTACTGCAACATTTCCAGCTGGTGCTACATTAGGTTTGTTGATGGGTGCAAATATTATTCAAAACTATGGCTGGCATACCACCTTCTTTACAGTTTTTCCTATTGCGGTATTACTTGGTTTGTTCATACTAAAATTCATTCATGTAGGACCATTACCACATATTTCAGAAAATAAAATTTCTTTAGATATCAAAGGATCCATATTTCTTGCCCTTACAATAATTTCATTTCTAGTCGGTATTTCTTACTTGGAAAACAATACTGGAGATGTCTTTGAATCAATTATCTTTTTTGCATTAACCATTACATCATTAATGATATTTATCGTAATAGAGAAGAAAGTACAATCACCATTAATTGATATGAAACTTTTGAAAAACAAAATGCTGCTTTTTGGAATGCTAATTTTGCTTATTGCAGGATTATGTACTTTCATGGTGTATCAAACAATTCCAATTATGATACAAAGCCCACAACCACTAGGTTTTGGAGGTTCTGAACTAACAACTGCAACTGTCCAGATGCCGTTTATGATAATTTTCCTAGTTGGTAGTATTCTCTCAGGTTTTGCATTAGAGAAGATTGGAAATAAGAGACTCACTGTAATTGGAACAGTAGTAGGCACTATTGGATTTTTTAGTCTTCTAATGTTCCATTCTACAGATTATATGGTTACAGTTACTCTTGCAGTAATTGCTGCAGGATTATCTCTTGCATTTATTGGCGGTTTTAACATTGTTTTGTTATCTACTCCAATTCAATTTGCAGGAATAGCACTTGGCATGACATTGCTTTTTAATTTGATTGGTCAGTCTATCGGTCCTTCTATTGCAGGAATGTTTCAGCAAATGCATCGAGGTACAGTCGATGGAATCTCTGGTAGTTTTCCAACCCCTGAGGCATACACTATGATTTTTGTTACTGCATTTACACTATCATTAGTATCGGTTGCTTTTGCCATTACATTAAACAGAAAAGTTACTGCGTAAATTGAACCTAAAATTAAAGTATTATAAAAAAACTAAATGCTCCCGTCGGGATTTGAACCCGAGATCACTGCCTTGAGAGGGCAGTATGCTTAGCCGGACTACACCACAGGAGCTTGTTCCAAAACAATCTCCATCTCAATTTAAAGGAAATGTTTTGACAATGAGTCTTTGGTAAAAATTAGTAAGTACGTTGCTTTATACAAAATTCTAAATTAATAATTTTATGGACTTGAAAAAATTTATCGAAGATCAACATCTGACAAATTTCCCTGTTGGTCTTGGAGGCTGTAGAGCGACTAATTCATTTTTTGATTCATGTGACTATGATATTACAATATTTGACAATAAATCCGAGATAGAAAAAGTTATTTCGTATGACGATCACTTTATTAAAATTCATCATGGTTCATTAAATGAAACCAAATCTAACATTCTTGTAAAATATGATGGAATGCAAATTATTCATGATGAATCATGGGAACTTCGAATGTTTCTATCAAAAATAAAAGAGAAACGCTCTATTCTTTACAAGGATAATGCAAAAAATTGTCTGTTCAGTTCTCTTTTTTGTTGTGAAAAAACCAAAGAAGTGATTAACACATCAAATGTATTTTCATCTTGTTGGCAAATCTGTGCATCTTATTTTTTAGCTGATGCAATTTATTCTCTAAATCTATCTGCTCCAAATCCCACTCATATGTTGGATATGATGCGTAAATTCAAAAAAAATCAAATTAATGAGCATATCTCAATTGTGACTCAAACCGTTGGAATTGAAAGAGCTACTCTTCCCCTTTTAGAAAGAATGATCAAATCAACTATTGGCTTCTCTGATAAAGTAGAACAAAATAATCATTCAAAAATAATTCAACAAAAATCAGACTATTTCATAAAAAACTCTATGCTCTCTGATTGCTATTTTTACTTGGGATACGTAAATAGAGATAATTTTGAAAAAATCAAAGACAAAATCGACAACCAGCCAGATCTAATCCATATCCTTAGAGTCGCCTTTGACATTGAAGCTGACTCTAATCTGCTTGAACAACAGGCAAAACTCATTCAAAAATCATGCAATACCGTTCTAAGCCTTGTCTCTGGTGCGTAATTTTCTATAATCCTGTACTAACATTTTAAAATAAGTAATTACATTGCGTATCTATGACAGATCAAGCATGTGGATGCGAAGCAGACAGCGGCGATCCAACTTACTCATGTGATTGTGATATGCAAGGTCATTGTATATGCAGCGCAGATTGCAAATGTAAAACTGACGTTTGTAAAGAAGCAGTCAAACAACTGTAAATCAAAGTTGTTTTAATTTTATTTTTTCTTTTTAATTATTCTTCTTCCTCTAATCCCCAAGATTTTACAAGTTCTTTTTGGAATTTGTCTGATTGTTTTTCATCTAATGAAAATCCGCAATTTTTGTGAGTTGGAACTACAGTCATCCCATCAAGCTTAAACTCTACTTCGTACAAGTGAACTTTTGAGCATTCACACATTATGTAATTTCTTGATTTTTCCTCTATATTTGCTTATTTGAATAACGTTTAACTATCCGTAACGCTCATTTTTTTGTGAAATGAAGGTATCGTTTTTAGTTTTAGTTATTTCTTCAATTATGATCTTAGGTTCATACGCTATTCCAACTGCACTGGCTCAAGTTCAAGCAGGCGGTGTTGAACTTCCAGGTGATCCAACATGGTTTGCAGGAGAGGGTCTCAAAAAAGGTGATTTCTTTTCATATTCATTATGCCATGTAAATTATCGTGAATGTGTTCCTTTTGAAATGGATTTGTGGATTAAAGGTGATGTAAAAACTGGAAGTGAAGACAAATGGCTTGTTGATGTTGTAGTTTATGATGGAAATAAAATAATTAAAGGAAATATGGAAATTGGAAAACTAGCTCCTGAACCATCAGGAGGCACTGATAATCTTTTGGTGTATAGAAGTGCATTCAAATCATCCATTGTGTGGTTATCTGCTTTTGCAAATGGATATGATACAAACGGTGACAAAGGACCAAAAAAATTCTCTGCTAAATCTTGGGGAAAAATTGGAAATATTGGTGGTGAACAAATAATCCCACTTGCTATCGAAAAAGTAACTGTAAGAGCTGGAACATTTGATACTGTTGATATATCTTGGAAGACAGGTGGTGTTAGAAGTCATGTTTGGGTAGTTGATGATTTTCCATTTCCAGTCAAAGCTCATACATATACTCATGTTTCCTCTGGAATCCCGCCAACTGAATACGATTTTGAATTACTAGAGTACAAACAAAATGTTGTTAATGATCCATTTGCAAAAATTAATTCTACAGAAAATACTTCTGATGTTAAAGGGTGTCCAAACACTGATGCTCTAAATAAATCCGTAAAGAAACCAACCAAAAATTTTGAATACCAAATTCATGCTTACTATAGTCCAGACTTCCCAGTTGAGGGGTGTCCAATGAAATGGCAGATAAACTTCCTTAGTAAATTCCACGATACTGAATTTTTGAATCAAGTTCAGTTTGATCTTATGGTTGTAGATGACAAATTCACTTTACCACCATTACGTTCTGTAGCACAAGATCAGGGATATGATTACCTGTATTCCCCATCTGGTCAAGCAACTATTGACATGACTGTTAACCATAAACCCGGTATTGCTCATTTTGTTGTTTACGTGTATGGACTGTCTCCACAGGGAATAGTCCCATCAAACCCAATTGATTATCTTGTAATTGATCTTCCAATATCTGCAAAGACTGGTGGTTCAACTACCTCAAACATTCCATCTTGGATTAAAAACAATGCAGGATGGTGGGCTGATGGCTCAATTGATGATAATTCCTTTGTTCAAGGAATTCAGTTTTTGATCAAAGAGAATATAATTAAAATTCCACCAACATCACAAGGTACTAGTTCTACTGCTAAACAAATTCCATCTTGGATTAAAAACAATGCAGGATGGTGGGCTGATGGCTCAATTGACGATAAATCCTTTATCGAAGGACTCCAGTTTTTGATAAAAGAAGGAATCATGAAAGTTCCTCGAGCTGCTTCCACCTCTAGTTCAAGTAGCTCTGGCCCTGCATCATGGCTTGATTGAAAATACTTTTTTCACGTACATTCAAATTGTTTGATTTTAAAGTTGATTAAATGACAGGTTTATTCAGTTATCCAAAACGACGTCTAAAAAAATTAGTTAAAGATGGAGATTATTCAGAGGCACTTGAATTTGGAAAGAGTTTGGAGGAAAAATTTTCAAATGATCCTGATTATATGTTTATGATGGGAAGCATCTATTTTATTTTAGAGGACGCAAAAAGAGCGATCCCATATTTTGAAAAGGCAGCTAAGATGGAACCTAATGACGTTGAGACTTTAACTCTAAAAACGAATGTTCATCTTGCATTACAGCAAAAAGATGAGGCAATTGACTGTTGCAAAAGAATCATAAAATTAGAACCAGACAATTACGAAGCATATGGTCTGCTTGAAAAACTAGAATCTCTTTAAAACATTTAACCTGTTTTATTTTTCATCTCATATGCATTTTCTAATAACCAATCACAAAACTTTGTAACGTTTTGATCAAACTCCGTCCAGATGTGAACTGAATGAGGCAAAATATCAATCTTCCAGTTATCTGTAAACACTCTTACTCCTTCTTTGTTATCATACATGTAAGCGTCTTCCACTTTGATATCACCTAAAACTTCCTTTGCCTTTTCTTTAATTAATTCGCGATTAATTGGAAATCTCTTTTTATCATAATCTACAATCAAGCTAAGATCTCTTTTTCCATACATCTCAAATTCTTCTATTCTTCCTTCTTTTGGAAAATTAACAACTAGTTTGATGTTGTATTTTTTACCAACTTCCTTGCCAATCTCTACTATTCTTGCATATGCCATGCCTGGATTTTTCTTTAACATGAAGCGAATTTGTGGTAGATTGGATTTTAACTGTTCTTGAAGATCTGTTACTATCTCTGTGAATAACATGATATTATTAATTTGAAACCTGTTATATTCATTAATCTTCTGACCTGATTAGTTTTTTTAGATGTAAAAATAATTGTCATTATGGCGATGCCAATGGATTACAACGGTGTACGAATTGATGATGGCTCAGAAAGAACAGACAATGTTAATGACTATAAAATAACTTGCATGGATTTTATCAAAGAAATATCTCATGATTATGAAGCATGGGTCGATTATTACAAACTTCCCGAAGATGAAGACAAAATTAGACGAAATGGAATTCGCTTAACTATAGAAAGAACAAATGATTGGATTGCTAAAGTTGCACAAACAATCAAAGCAGTTGATGTTGTTATGAATGATGGAATCCAAAAGATGGCAGAATCTACAGCAGGAAAGCCACTTGAATTTGGTGTATTTGTAAATGGCAAATCAAGTTATACAATGGCAAAACCTGGAATTATAGATGTAAATGTAAAATCGAGTGGTAGACAGGGAAGAAAAACAAAATTAGGATTTCATTTTAAAGATGATCGATTTAGAATTGAATCTACATGTGGTGCATTTCTAGATGAAACTGATTTGCCAACAAAAGAATTTGATTTAATGGATATTCATCTAAAACTGCATGCAGAAAATGCAAAGCAACGTGATGTCATATCTTTTACTGTTACTGTTAGTGAAATGGAAAATGATGTAGAGTTTGAACGAAGAGGACTAACCACTATTGTTCATATAGTGTAATCTCTATTGCAACTCTTTTTTCTTCAGCTCTTTTTTCACCTGGATATTTTAACTGAGAAATCTTTTGCTCAAGTTTTTCATCATCAACTATCTTTGCTTTACCTGTATATCTTGAATTATCATACTCTATGATTACATCCGGATTTGCCATGGCATTTTTGAACCAGTCTCCATCTGGCCTATGTCTTGAAAAATAGATTTTTTCATTATACTTTACAGCACGAAGCATAACTGAATGTATTCTGCCTGTCTTTCTTCCTTTTGTGCTTAATACCGCACGAAATACCTGGCTCATTTCCATGAGGCAATATTTCTGTCAAGTAATTTAACCTCATTGCTAGAAAATTATGATATTTGGTATGATAAGCAAATCTGAATACAGTAACTCATGTCAGTTAAACTCGAAGATATGCCTGAAAATACAGCCACAGCAGATGACTTTGTCGGAAAAAAAGTCATAGACAGAGAAGGAATCTCTTACGGCAAAGTAAAACATATTCACATTAATCAAAAAACCCTAATCGTTTCAGGAGTTACCATTCATCAGGGATTTAACAAAGACTATTTTCTTGGCGCTGATTACATTGACAAATTCACAGAGGAAACTTTGCTGCTTGGCAGACCTCCAATAAGAACTGGAATCCCTGTAGTTGACATTGACGGTCATAAAATAGGCAAAGTAAAACGATTACACAAAAACCCTGATACTCATGAACTAGAGTCTATTGAAATTGGAGATGGCATATTACATTCAAAAATAATCTCTAAATCTGAAATTTGGGGAATTGGCGAAAAACTTATTCTTAAAGTAACAAAAGAAGGATACAAAAAATTAGAATAATTTATTTTAAGAATTCTTAGTTTATGGTTTTTTATTGCAATTAAGACAAATAGGAATTCCTTTATCTAATGTAATCTCAACATTTGATGTGTGACACTTTTGACAGAGCCCTTTCATGTTGTGACTGACTAAAATGACCTTTAAATTTTTTGTGAGATTATTAACGCTTAACAATTTATAATTGACATAACCGATCAAAGTATGTACTCAGTAGAAACTAGATCTCTTTCAAAAACTTTTGGTGCTGTAAAAGCTGTAAATGATATCTCTTTTGCAGTTGAATCAGGTGAGATATTTGGATTTCTTGGTCCTAATGGTGCAGGTAAAAGTACAACAATTATGATACTTACCACATTACTCAAACCAACATCTGGACAAGCTCTTGTTTCTGGGTTTGATGTGGTGACACATGCAAAACAAGTTCGTCAAAGTATAGGGTATGTACAACAAGAATCTACTGTTGATGAATATCTGTCAGGAAGAGAAAATCTGTTATTGCAAGCCAGACTCAATCACATCCCAAAAGATCAGATCAATAAAAGAATCGATGAAATTTTGGAATTAATTGAATTAACTGATAAACAAAATGATTCTGTAGTTACTTATTCTGGTGGTATGAGAAAGAGATTGGATATTGCAGGTGGATTACTACATCATCCCAAAGTGTTATTTTTAGACGAGCCAACGGTGGGCTTGGATATTCAAACACGTAGAAAAATTTGGGAATACATAAAAAAAATACACAAAGAATTTGAGATGACTATTTTTCTTACAACCCATTACATGGAAGAAGCCGATCAGCTATGTGATAGAATTGGAATTATTGATCACGGGCAGATTCAAATCATTGACACTCCAGAAAATATGAAAAATGCAATGGGCAATGAAGTAATATCTTTAAAATTTGAAAGTAAAAATCCTGATGATTTTTTAACACACCTGCATAAAATTGAATATATCAAAAAGATAAACAAAGACAATGACAAGTTAACAATTTTTACATCAAATGGAACACAAGTAATTCCAGAAATTTTTAAAATCTCTTCTTTACTTGAAATTAAAATTATTTCAATCTCTTTGACTCAGCCAACTTTGGATGATGTCTTTATCTCTTACACCGGTCGGGAAATGAGAGATGATGATGTAGGATTTAATCGAAAACGAGAACATGCAAAGATGAAGAGGTTACGTGCATGAATTCTTTGATGTATGATACCTATACTGTATTTTGGAGAGAGCTCAAAAGATACAAAAAATCTCGCAGCGGAGTTTTGATTCGATTAATTCAACCTGCGATTTGGATTATTGTAATTGGTAATACTTTTTCTGGAACTCAGCCATTGATCCAATCTGTTGGATTTGATGGAGAATACATTGAATTTATGGCACCAGGTGTAATTGTGCTAACTGCAATTTTTACTAGTATTTTTGGCGGAGTCAACACTTTGTGGGATAGACGGTATGGGTTTATGAACAAGGCATTGACATCTCCCATTTCACGTTCCTCTATTGCTTTGGGAAAAATGTCTGCCATCTCTTTAATTTCTGCAATGCAATCTAGTCTTATTATCGGAATTGCTTTGGCAATTGGTGTAAGTTTTCCTAATCTGTTTATGATTGCACCAATTATGGCAATTGTGATATTATTTTCTCTAGGATTTTCTGGAATTTCTGTAATAGTCGCTGCAACTGCAAAGTCTCAGGAGACTTTTTGGGGAGTGATTAATTTTCTTGGAATGCCTCTATTCATGTTGAGTCCAGCCCTATTCCCTCTTGAATTACTGCCTGATTGGTTGGCAACTATAGCAAAATTCAATCCTGTAACATATACCGTTTTGCTTGTTAGAGAGATGATGACAGGCGTTTCTGAAGGAGGAATTTCTGCATTCTTAAGTATTGGAGTAATTGCTGTGTTTGTTTTAGTGATGATTGGTTTGGCAAGTTATGTCTTTACAAGAGAAGTAAACAAACCATTTTAGCATAATTTAATCATATAAAAATAAACATATGATTTCTATATAGTCCATGGAGTGATATTGTTTTTTCGTAATCTATTATTGTCATTGCTAAATAAATTACGAAATATGATACTTCAATGATAACAAAGAAAACATCATTGCTTATGATCGCAACTATAGTTGCTATTATGGCACCACTAAGTGCAAATGCCGCAACAGCCCCCGATGTTCCTAGTTCTGATAAGACATACAATCTTAATGGAGCAGGTGCAACATTTCCATTTCCTTTGATTGATTTATGGAGAGTTGAATATCACAATGATTTTGACAACGTGAACCTAAACTATCAGTCAATTGGTAGTGGAGGTGGAGTAAAACAACACATTGAGAAGACTGTGAATTTTGCAGCATCTGATGCACCATTGACTTCTAGTGAAAGAGAATTAGCTCCAAAAACGCTCCATATACCTGAAACTATTGGTGGAGTTACAGTGGTATACAATATTCCTGAAATACCAAATAGCGGATTGAAATTAACTGGAAAGATAATTTCAGATATCTTTATGGGAAAGATTACTAAATGGAATGATCCTGCCATTAAAGATATTAATCCTGAACTTAATCTTCCTGGAAAAGAAATTTTGGTTGCACACCGTTCAGATGGATCTGGAACAACATTTGTGTTTACTGACTATCTCTCAAAAATTGATCCTGATGGTTGGGATAAACAAGTTGGAAAAGGAAAATCTGTTCCTTGGCCAACAGGTTTAGCTGCTGCAGGAAATGAAGGAGTTTCAGGAATAGTAAAATCCACAAAGTATTCTATAGGTTATGTTGAATTAGCATATGCATTCCAAACTGGAATGTCTTTTGCACACATTCAAAACGGTGACAAAACTAATTTCGTTGAACCAACTATAGATACTATTAGTAATGCCGCAGCTGGAATAATATCTAAACTTCCAGCAGCAGAAGCAGATTGGTCTGCAGTATCTATTGTGAATGCACCTGGACCTAACTCATATCCTATTGCAAGTTTCTCATATCTTCTTGTATATGAAGATCTAGCAAAAGTGACAAAGAGTAAAGATGAAGCAAAAGCCATAATCCACATGATTCATTGGATGATAACTGATGGACAACAATTTTCATCTAGTCTATTATATGCTCCTCTACCTAACCAAGTTATAGATTTGGATAAGAAAGGATTATCACGCGTTACATATGACGGTGAAGTTCTTTGGAATGGAGGTTCTGCAAAACCAAGTTCAAAACTTCCAGACTGGATTCGAAACAATGCAAAGTGGTGGGCAGATGGCTTGATCACAGATGATGACTACATCAAAGGACTACAATATCTTATTTCAGAAGGTATTCTCAAAATCTAATTTTTTCTTTTTCTTTTTTTGTAATTATGTCTTCATGTTTTTATTTTTATAATTATATTTTTAAGATTTAGCATTAACATCTTAAATTTTTTTATTTCTATTTTTGTTCTATATAGTATTACGACAACTATCTATCATTATGTTCTATATGTATAAAATGTTGATCTGGTTTATACTCTCTGATTAATTTACTTCATCAATGAATACAAAAAACGCAATAGCTATGACGACATTAAGTGTGATTGCAATATTTGCAATTACATCAATAACTGTTTCAGCAAATGAAGCATTTGCTGTATCTATAACCAATTATAAAATGGTTGAAGATACATATGCCAAAGTAACATTCACATTTAGAGATGGAGTAGAAGAAACTTATTTTCCAGTCTTTAAAATGACCACATCTTATGTTGCAAACTCTTCCGCTGAATTCCAATTACAAGGAATTGTTGCGGACTATCCACTTCTCAATGAAG
This sequence comes from Nitrosarchaeum sp., assembly GCA_018334095.1. GTDB lineage: Archaea > Thermoproteota > Nitrososphaeria > Nitrososphaerales > Nitrosopumilaceae > Nitrosarchaeum. The sequence continues at coordinate 25,477 of JAGXTE010000059.1, read as the reverse complement.
CTATGGATCAAGAATATGATTTCAGATTAGCTCCATCTACCACAGAATATAACTATAAAAAATTCATGGTTGATGTTGATTTAATCAAAGGTGGAGTAGTTCAAAAAAATCTTCATTATGTTGATTGTAAAGTGAGTGGCTCCACTACTGATACTGTATTGGATAACGCAGAAGGTTATACAACAACAAAAACTGGATTTGCAATCATTAATGTGATTGACTTTGATTGTATGGGTATAGTCCAGAAAACACATACAAACGAGTATGATAGAAACACGTATTCACAAAACAACCTTGTTGATTATGGGAAAAATTCCCAAAAATTAGCTGAAGACGTTCATTCTTATGCTACATTTTATTTTAATGATGGTGCTGAACGAATAGATTTTCCAGTCTTTAAACTAAATACTGGGTTTGACGAAAAATCAAAGGACCGTCCAAGCTTTACAGTTCAAGGAATTGTGAAACCTCATAAACTGTTAGATAATGCAATTGAAAAAGCAAAAAAAGTTGCAGGTCAGTCATCGTTATACAATGATGACTTTCAAGTCAATGTAGATTTTGCAAATGATTCTAAGACATTTAGAACACTAAAATATTCTGATTGTCGAATAGAGGAATACAAAGTAGATACATTATTTGACAAAGAAGAGGGTTACACTGGAAAAAGCGGGTTTGCAATTGTTGAAGACATAACTGTAACATGTGCTGGATTAACTACAAAAAATTATCCAAGTGAAAATACTGTTCACTCCAATCCTTATATGATGGGTGGAATGACTCAGGCATTTGCTACAATCACATTGGGGAATGGTGAACAGGAAACTATCAATTTTCCATTTTTCAAACAAACATCTTCAACAGATATAAAGAACAGCCAAAAAATCAATCGACTAACTCCTTCGTTCCAATTACAAGGGGTTGTTGGTGATACTCCGATTTTGTATAAAGTCGTAGATCTAATACGAACACGCTCCAATGCAGGTTCAGATTATCAAGGTTTGTTTTCAGTGGATGTGAATATAATGCACAACGGTAAATTAGTCAAAACGTACGACTATGATCAATGTCGTGTATCTAGCTATGATGCAGATACTTCTTTTAATGCTGAAGAAGGATATATGGGTGCAAATGGATTTGCCTTAGTTGGCACTTACAACTTTGAATGCACTGGATATCGTCCATCAAATCCCTCTTTTGAAGCAATGAATGTATCTGAAAAAGCACAGAATCAAAGCACTCTTGATTTAAAAAATACAGATTCATGGCGAGTTGGATTTACTGTAAAACAATAAATCTTCTCCATTCTTTTTATTTTTTTTATTAAACTGTTTGTATTTGTTTTATTCTTTAGAAATGATACTTTGAATGTTCTCATCGATTGCAATTTCTGCAATATCACCAGAATATTCTACAATTCTTCTCAAGTCTTCTAAAACAAATTTAATTACCGTGGAATTTTTTTCAGCATCTTTGATTTTTGCCATTATCTCTTTTTCTTCATTAATCACTTGACTTATGCTCTCTGTAACATTTTCCCCTTTTTGAAAATCATGATTTTGAACCGCGGTAATTGCATCTTCAAAAACTTGTAGGGCTTTTTCAGATAATTTTTTAATTTTAATTATAATTTTTGAATCAATTTCATCTTCAACAAATTTAATTCTCTTTGCAATTAGACTTGCGTGATCTCCTATTCTTTCTATTTTGCTTACTATGGTTCTATATTCAAGACAGTCTGATGGTCGTTTTAATCCCATATCCTCAAGTACACTTTGATTTTCAACTGCCAAGACTAAATTTCGTCGCATGTACAGTCCAAATCTATCTACCTCATCATCCATGTTGATAATTTCATCTGCATGCGGAATGTCCATTTCTTCTAATGCTTCTATTGATTCTTTTACCATGTTAGTTGCCATTAGATACATTCTTTTTAATGCAGATTCAAATGATAATTCTGGCAATCTAGTTAAAATCTGAATCGTTATTGCATCGGAACTGGATTCCACAATCTCTGTACCTATCATAGATGAGTGAACTAGATCACGTACGCTTCTGGAATGTTCTGTAGGAATCTTCATTCCTTTGGTTTTTATCCGAATAGTTTTGTATCCTGCAAGATATGCTGCAATAATTTTTCGTTTAACTGATTCTCCTGAATCCTTTTGACTGGAGTTTATGATCGCTATAGTTTCATTTTTGTCATTACTATGTTCTCTTGGAAATAGTGTTAATGATTCATTTGAGTTTTTTACTACAGTCACATTTTCCCCAACTTTAATTTTTAATTCCTCTACCCATTCTTTTGGTAATGATATTATGTATGTGGAACCCCCACTCAACTGTATTTTCCTTGTTTGTTTGGTGTTTTCAGTTATTTTCACTGCTTATATTATCGAATTTTTCCTAATTACAATTTAGTTTACGAACTATATAGAATTATGATCATCCTGTAAAGTATGGTGATATGTTAGATATGTAAATTTTACATCAAAACAGCGTGAATAAAGTAAATCTGAATTTAAAAAAAAGAAAAGTAATCTCAGATAAAATATTCAAGATCGGAGCTACAGCTGCTGGAACGTATGTTTTGGTGGTAGTGGTATTGATCGCATTCCAACTAGTCTCAGAATCATATCCTGTTTGGGAAGAGGAAGGACTATCATTTATCACAAAAACTGATTGGAACGCAGTTGAGGGAAGAGAATCATTTGGTGCTTTGCCGTATATTTTGGGCACTCTGACCACATCCGCAATTGCAATGATGATAGGAGTTCCTCTAAGTATTGGAATTGCAATGTTTATTTCAGATGCACCGCCAAAAATTGGTGCGCCACTAGGATTTTTAGTAGAACTTTTAGCTGCAGTTCCCAGTGTAATTTATGGTCTATGGGGATTGTATGTTTTTAGAATTTATTTTCGAGATTGGTTTGAAACTCCAATACATAATGCGTTTGGAGATAATATTTGGTTATTTTCTGGTAATCCATATGGATTGGACATTCTAACTGCAAGTGTTATACTTGCAATCATGATAATCCCAACTGTTTCAGCAGTATCTCGTGAAATAATGAAGGCAGTTCCTCAACAACAAAAAGAAGCAGCTTACATGCTTGGTGCAACAAAATGGGAGATGTTCAAACTTGCAATATTTCCATATTCAAAAACAGGTCTGATAGGAGCTTCTATCCTGGGTCTTGGCAGAGCTGTAGGTGAAACAATGGCAGTCACAATGCTAATTGGAAACGCAACTGGAATTGGTGCAATCCCGTCATCGCTATTTGGTCCGAGTCAAACCATGTCTAGTATTATTGCAAATGAATTCGTTGAAGCATCACCTGCGTCTATTCATATGCCTGCACTAATTGGGATTGGATTAATTCTTCTGTTAATTGCCATTGTGATTAATGTCATTGCTCATTTGCTTGTAACAAGAATGTTAAAAATTAAAGAAGGTGCAATAAATAATTGAGTTCAATTCAAAATAGAAGGCAAGAGTATCGTTCTTTATTCAAACAAAATGTTGCAAAAAGATTACTTGTAGATAAGATTGTACGGATAATTGTTTTTTCGTGTGTAATCATTGCGATTATCCCATTAGGCAGTATCTTAGTTGAGGTATTCAAAAATGGAATAACTGCAATCAGTATTGAATTTTTAACTGACACTCCTGGATCTGTGGGTTCTGGAGAAGGAGGAATCGGACCAGCAATTCAAGGAACTCTGATAATTATAGGGCTATCTAGTTTGATTGGGGTTCCAATTGGTGTAATGTCTGGAATTTTTCTTTCTGAATATGGCGACAACAAGCTTGCAAAATCTGTTCGCTTCTTTAATGATGTTTTTATGGAATTTCCATCGATTATTCTTGGAATCTTTGCATTTTTAATAATTGTTTTAGTTCTTGGTCATTTCTCAGTTTGGGCTGGAGCATTTGCCCTGTCTTTGATTATGTTTCCTATTGTTGCAAGAACTACTGAAGAGTCATTGAAAATGGTACCTACAACTTACCGTGAAGCTGGAACTGCATTGGGACTTACAAAATGGATTATCACATTTAGAATTGTGATTTCTGCTGCAAAAAGTGGAATGGTTACTGGAATTTTATTATCTGTATCTAGAATCGGTGGCGAGACAGCTCCATTAATTATGACAATTCTTGGAAGCAGTCAATTCTTTAGCAGTATGGATACTCCGATGGATGCTTTACCTTTGAGAATATGGAGGCTTTCTTTGTTGCCTTATGATAGTGCTCAACTTCAGGGATGGGGAGCTGCATTGGTTTTGATTATGATTATACTTGGAATTAATTTAGGAATTCGATATTATTTTGCAAATAAAAAAAAATACTTTCTTCAGAAATTTGATTAAACAAAGGAAAAATGTTATAAAATGACTGCCTTGAGTACAAAACCAACTGATATGGAGACATCTAATCTTACTAATATCGACTCGAAATCTGCTGAATCGAAATACAAAATGATCGCAGAAAATGTTACAGTAAGTTATGACGGTATAGACGCTGTGAAAAACGTTACAATGAAATTTAAAGAAAAATCTGTTACAGCATTAATCGGTCCATCTGGTTGTGGAAAAACTACATTTCTTCGATGTTTGAACAGAATGCACGATATGACAAAAAATGCTAAAGTTACAGGTAAAGTCATGATTGACGATATTGATCTTTATTCAAAAGATATTGATCCAATTTATCATAGAAGAAAAGTTGGAATGGTTTTCCAAAAACCAAATCCATTTCCAACAATGTCTATTTTTGATAATGTAACTGCAGGACTTCGACTAAATGGAATTCGTGATAAACGAATTCTAGATGAAATTGTTGAGGATTCTTTGAAGATGGCTTATCTATGGGATGAAGTAAAAAATGATCTAAAAAAATCTGCAATTGAATTATCTGGTGGTCAACAGCAACGTCTTTGTATTGCTAGAGCACTTGCAATACAACCTGAAGTGCTATTGATGGATGAACCAGCGTCAGCACTTGATCCAATTGCTACTCAAAAAATTGAAGAAACAATTACAGAATTAAAAAAAGATTATGCTATTATCATTGTAACTCATAATATGCAACAAGCAATACGTGTTTCAGATTATACTGGATTTATGTATCTAGGTGATCTAATAGAATTTCGTGAAACAAAGAAACTATTCACAGATCCTAAAGACGAACTAACCGCAAAATATGTGCAAGGACACTTTGGTTAATTGACTCGTTTAATAGATCCATCGCTACATAAATTGTCATTTATCATGTCTGAAATGGGAGATATGGTAATTGAATCCATCTCTATGGCTATTGATTCGTATCTGACAGGTACTAATACAAAAGAACAGGTTCTCAAATTATCTGATTCTATACGTGCAAAATACTTTGAAGTAGAAGATCTCACATTTGATATGCTATTAAAATATCAGCCTGTTGCAGATGACTTTAGACTAATTCGTTCATCTACAGAAATTTCATACGCATTTTCTAGATTTGGAAGGTATGCTTACGATATCACTCTTGTTCGAGATTTATTTGGTGACGTCTCTGAATGCACCAATGCATCACTTGTTGAATCTACAAAAAAAGTAAAACACATGATCAAAGAAGCTGTTTTATCATTTGCTGAATTAGATATACGAAAAGCTATTGAAATTAGAGAAGATGAAAAATTTATCGATAGAATTTATCGTGAAAGATTACCAAAACTCATAGAATCTACTAATACTAGATGTGCACTTGCTGAAGCCCTTTTGTTGCGATATTTGGAGCGAATTGGCGATCATGCTGTATTTATGAGTGATGCAATTAATTACATTGTTACTGGCAAACATCGTCCAACCGATGAAAGAATTGCATCACATACAAAAACTGAACAAAATTAACGATCATTTTTTAATTATTTTTTAATATATTAACTCATGAAAATATTTGTAGATCTAGAAATTTTATGTATTGTCTAGATAACAGTTTTAACATCCACCCCTTTACATTGGATTCATGGGACACATGTTTTCATGGATAAAATCAAATGATAAAGAAATTTTATTGATTCTAGATAATTTAGCTAAAAAAGCAGTTGAAACTGCAGAAGCACTAGTTGTATTGTTTTCAGATCTTAGTAATGTGGACCAACATGCAAAAATCAAACGACTTGAAAACGAAGCTGATGTTCTTACTCGTGATATTTTTGCTGAATTAAATAAAACATTCATCACTCCTTTAGATCGTGAGGATATGCAAAGAATAGCCTCAAAAATAGACGATGTGATTGATTTTATGGATGGAATTTCTGCAAGAACACATAGTTATAAAATCACTACTACTCCTCCATTTGCTCTAGAAATGGCAACCCAATTAGTCAACGCAACAAAAGAAGTCCAATATATTGTATCAAAATTAAACAATATTAAAAATGCTCAAGATATGATACTGCATTGCAGAACTACAAGTAAAATTGAGCATACCGTTGATGACTTGTATCGACAATCAATTGAAAAATTATTTGAAAGCGATGACGCAATTCACATAATTAAATTAAAAGATATTTACGAAACAATGGAAACTGCATCTGATAGATGTGTTGATGTTGCAGACGTTATTGAAGATATAGTTCTAAAATACACTTAGTGATGTTATGTATGAATTAGCTATAGGTGCAATAATAGCAGCATTAATTTTTGATTTTGTAAATGGTTTTAATGATGCTGCAAATTCTGTAGCTACTGTTATTGGTACTAGAGTTTTAAAACCAATACACGCCGTTTTGTTATCTGCAGTTGCAAATTTTGCAGGACCATTTATTTTTGGTGTTGCAGTTGCTATGACAATATCAAAGGGAATCATTAATCCTGATGATGTTACCATCTACATGATTCTTGGTGGATTATCTGCAGCTATTGCATGGGGTGCTGTCTGTACTCATTTTGGTTTGCCAATTTCAAACAGTCACTCATTGATTGGAGGATTGATAGGAGCTGGCATTGCCGGAGTGGGAATTGAAAACTTAATTTTAGATGGACTGACTAAAACACTAACTGGAATTATAGTGTCTCCTCTAGGAGGTATGGCAATTGGATTTCTTTTTGCTGGAATAATTATTACAGTATTTGCATCAAAACCTCCTCAAAAAGTAAATTACTCGTTTGGAAAATTACAGCTGATATCCTCTGCATGGTTTGCATTGACTCATGGCGCAAACGATGGGCAAAAAGTAATGGGTATAATCGTTTTAATTTTATTCTCTGAGGGATTAGTAACTGATGTTACAGATGTTCCAATATGGGTAATACTTGCTGCTGCATCAGCCATTGCCCTTGGAACTTTCTTTGGTGGCTACAAAGTAATCAAGACACTAGGCATGAAAATCGCTAGATTGAGACCTTATCAGGGCTTTGCAGCAGAAACAGGTGGTGGAATTGTGCTGGCAATATTTGCATTCCTTGGAATACCTGCTAGCACAACTCATGCTATTACTGGCTCTATTATGGGTGCAGGTGCAGTTAGAAGAAGACGTGCAGTACGTTGGGGAGTTGGAAAAAGAATTGTATTTGCTTGGTTGATTACTATTCCTGGTGCCGCTGCAATTGCATATGTAGTTACAATGATTATTCAGTATTTTGTACAGTAATGAAAAAGATTCTTTTTGTTTGTGTTGAAAATGCTGGAAGAAGCCAAATGGCCGAAGCATTTTTTAAAAAATTTATGCCAAAAGGATTTGAAGTTATCAGTGCAGGAACAAAGCCTAGCGATAAAGTAAATCCAATTGTTTTGCAAGCAATGACTGAGATTGGAATTGATATGAAAAATCAAACCCCAAAAACTATCTCACAACAGATAATATCCGAATCTGAAAAAGCTGTAAACATGGGATGCATTGACAAAGAATCATGCCCTGCGTTATTTCTAAAAGACGTTCTTGATTGGCAAATCCCTGATCCTAAAGGAAAACCAATTGAGCAAGTTAGAGCAATTCGTGATCAGATTAAATCAAAAGTGATGGATTTGATCAAATCTCTTGAGGAAAAATAAAATGGCTTATTCTAATTTACAAATTTTTATCGTTGAATTAATTGGAACTTTTATTCTTGTTGTGTTTGCAACTGGTTCTATTGTTTATGATACACAAACTGGAGGAACGTATGGAATTGCTTTTGCAGCAGTTGCACCGTTTATTGCATTAGTTATTGGAATTTACTTTTTTGGCAAGATATCACTAGCTCATTTTAATCCTGCAGTAACAATCGGTTATTACATCACAGGACATATCTCTAAAATTCAGATAGCCGTTTATTTTACAGCTGAAATTATTGGCGCATTACTTGGTTCATTGTTTGTTATGTCTTTTATTGGAACAGAAGCAAATCTTGGAGCAAATGCTCCAAACTTTGATTTCTCAATGTCTCTGATATTTCCAGTTGAGGTTTTAGCATCTGCTTTGCTTATGGCCGTAATCTTTACTGTAGTTTACACAAAAGGACTACGAGGATTTGGTGGAATAGCAATAGGTGGAATTGTCGGACTGGATATCTTTTTTTTGGCTTTTATCTCAGGCGCATCTATGAATCCTGCAAGAGCGTTGGCTCCTGCATTATTTTCTGGAGTGTTTGAAAATTTATGGTTATACTGGACAGCACCATATGTAGGTACTATCATTACTGCATTTTTATTTCGTAACAAGTTTCGCAAGCAAAAATAGCCAATATTCATTATTACGAATAATAATGACTAAAAATAGAGTTGATTATTGTCAAAATCTCAAAAACTATTCAATGATGCTAAAAAAGTAATTCCATCTGGTGTGAATAGCCCTGTTAGATATTTTGAACCGTATCCATTTTTTACAAAAAAATCAAACGGAGCATACATCTGGGATGAAGATAATCAAAGATACATTGATTTTTGTAATGGATATGGAGCATTACTCTTAGGTCATAGACGAAAAGAAGTTCTAAGTGCAGTATCAAAACAACTAACACAGGGAACAATGTTTTGCACTCCTACTCAATCTGAAATAGAACTATCAAAACTAATTATTGGTAATTTTCCTTCAATTCAAAAAGTTCGACTTGTAAATACCGGAGGCGAAGCTACAATGACTGCTATAAGATTAGCTCGTGGCTTTACAAAAAAGAAAAAAATCATAAAGTTTGAGGGATGCTATCATGGTGCCCATGATTCTGTTTTGGTAAAAGCAGGTTCTGGTTCTGCCCATAACGGAATATCCGTATCTGATGGTGGACTAGATGAGGTATCAAAAAATACACTTGTTGTACAATACAATAATTCCGAAGAACTTGAAAGATTAATATCAAAAAATAAAGACATTGCAGGTGTTATTGTTGAACCGATACTAGCTAACATGGGATTGATTTTACCTGAAAAGAACTTTTTATCTGAAATTAGAAAGATTACAAAAGACAATGATGTTCCTTTAATTTTTGACGAAGTTGTAACTGGATTTAGAGTATCTCCTGGTGGGGCTCAACAACATTTTAGAATAAAGCCTGATATCACAACTTTGGCAAAGGCTTTGGGAAGCGGTTTTGCAGTTGCAGCGGTAGGTGGCAAAAAAGAGATTATGGATCTTCTTTCTCCTGGCGGCAAAGTCTACCAAGCAAGTACATATGCAGGAAATCCTACATCTGTTAGTGCAGCTATAGCATCAATTAAAACAATAAATAAAATAAAAAATAAACTATATTCAAAACTTGAAAAATACAATACCATGCTTACTCATGCCATTGATGATATGGCAATTGACCTGAAAATTCCTCATCAAATTAATTTTACATCTTCAATGTTTCAAATTTTCTTTACAGATAAACCTGTGGTCGATTATAGTTCATCAATGAATGCAGATACAAAGAAATTCAAAAAAATGTTCTCTTCGTTATTACATAAAGGCATTTTTATCGCACCATCTCAATTTGAAGTAGTATTCTTATCTGATGCACACACAAAAACTGATCTAGAAAATACCATAAATGCTTATGATGTTGCATTAAAATCGGTGAAGAATTGAAATATGTAATTGGTGCAAGGGGCAGTCAGCTATCTATCGCACAAACAAACTGGGTAAAATCTGAACTAAAAAAAATAAATCCAGATGCTGAATTTGAGATTAAAACAATTACAACTAAAGGTGACACTGATGCAAGACCATTGTTTACAATTGATCAAAAAGGAATATTTGAAAAAGAGATTGATAGAGCAGTTGCTGACAATGAAGTTGACTTTGCAGTGCATAGTCTCAAAGACGTTCCTTCACAATTAATTGATAACTTGATTCTGTCATCAATTCCAAAAAGAGAGATGGTAAATGATATTTTTATTTCATCGGATGGTACTAATCTTGATTCTATAAAACCAGGATCTGTTATTGGTACAAGCTCATTGCGCCGAGCTGTACAAATAACTAGAAAGAGACCTGATGTTACAGTTCGCCCAATTCGTGGCAACATTGAAACACGAATTAGAAAAGTCTTTGAAAATGAATTTGATGCCATAGTATTGGCACAAGCAGGAATCACAAGATTAGGAGTAGATACAACATTTACGCAACTATCTATTGATGATTTTTCACCATCTCCTGGACAAGGAGCACTTGCTATAGTTTCACGAAAAAACGATTCTGATACAAATTCAATGCTATCCAAGATTGAAGATTCTGACTCTAGATTGGAAATAGAAGCAGAACGTGCTCTTTCTGATTATGTTGATTCTGGATGCAGATTTCCAATTGGCGCATATGCTAAATCAACTGGCGATGAAATGACTTTGAGTGTATCTGCTTTTTCTGTTGATGGTAAACAATCTCTTTTTGTAAAAAAATCTGGAAGCAAGTATGATCCTTCATCTTTAGGCAAGATAGTGGGTATGGAATTACGTAAGAAAGGCGTAAATGACCTTGCAATAAATTGGAGAAAAAAAGTAGAGGAATGGAATAAACAATGACAGGTAAGGTGTATCTAGTTGGAGCAGGTCCTGGTGATAGTAAACTTATCACACTAAGGGCAATTGAACTATTGCAAAAAGCCGATGTTGTATTGTATGATAGACTGGTAAGCAAGAAAATAATCTCAATGATTCCAAAGACCGCTCAAAAAATATACGTAGGAAGGGCGGTAGGGGATGATACCACACACCAAAATAACACCAATGACTTGATGGTAAAATTTGCAAAATCAAAGAAAAACATAGTTCGGCTAAAGGGAGGTGATCCAATAATCTTTGGTAGAGGTGGCGAAGAAGCTGAATTTCTGAAAGAGCACAAAGTAAAGTATGAGATTGTTCCAGGAATCACATCTGGAATCGGCTCTGCAACTTATGCTGGAATTCCACTAACTCATAGAAAGTATGCATCATCTGTAGTATTTGTTACGGGTCATGAAGATCCTGAAAAGAAAAATGAATCAGTAAAATGGAAACGTCTTGCAAAATCAGTTGATACCATTGTAATTATGATGGGACTTTCACGACTTGATGTAATCTGTAAGCAACTTGTTGCAGGTGGATTAGATAAACAAACTCCTGTGGCTGTAATCCAAAATGGAACAACACCAAAACAAAAAATGATCATTGGCACTGTTTCTAATATTGCAAAACTTGTAAAGGCAAATAAAATTACACCTCCTACAAATATCATTATAGGAAAAGTTGTAGACTTGTCTCAAGTTATAGGGTGGAGAAAAAATGCTTAAAGGAAAAGTAATTGCAATCACTCGTTCAAAAGACGATTCTACTGAATTCATAGATTTAATGACTAAAAATAATGCAATTCCAATTTCGTTACCAACCATTGAGCTAATTAGTAAAGGAGAAAAAATTGTAGATGAATTTTTGGAATCAGTAAAACAATACAATCCTGATTACTCTGTCTTTATGAGCTCAAAGGCAGTAACACTGCTTTTTGATACTGCAAAAAAAGTATCAAAATTTGAAAGACTTCAACTTGCTGTAGCAAATACTATAGTCATGGCAGTGGGGCCTAAAACAAAAATTACACTGGAAAATGAAGGAATCAAAGTTGCTCACATGCCAAACATCTACTCCTCTGTAGGAGTTGGAGAATTATTTACAAAATTACACGCTGTTGGAAAAAAAGTAATTGTTCCGAGAAGTGGTGCTTCAACACCTTTTTTGAAAGAATTATTAGAAAAAATAGGAATTGATGTAAAAGAAATTCATCTCTACGATGTTTGCGCCTTTAGAGATACCTCTCAATGGAACGAATTTAGGGAATTATTTTCAAAAAATAAAATAGATGGAATTGTATTTACCAGTGCATCATCTGTTAGAGCCTTTTTTGAAATAATGACAAAAGATTATGATGAAAATACATTGTTGGAAAATATGACAAAATTATCCGTAATTTCAATTGGGCCATTTACATCTGATGAGCTAAAAAAATTCAAAATTAAAAATACAATTTCTCATGTCCATACTGTCTCAGGTGCATTTGATACTGTGCAAACTATTTTTTGAATTACCTAGAATTTTCTTAAATTTTCATCATGTCTATATGATTTAGTATTGCTGACTTTGTTATTTTTGAAATAGTTCTAAATCTGGCTAAATTCCGAACTTTCTTTTTGCATAACTGCACTTTGACCTTTCTTTTTTCCGATCATATTGCCAAAGACAAGTCATATGTATAGTTAATATATATCCGATATTTTATAATAAATTAGTGAATTCGCATATTATCTTACTGTCTGTAGTTTTTAGTCTATTTTTAGCCGGTACTGTATCTACATACTCTTTTGCTGAAACCAACACTGTCGAAGTTGTTGAAAATAAAATGGTTACACTAGTCGGCGAAGGAGTTGATCCTGACGAAGACGATCTAATATTTGAATGGGTACAAGTTGATGGTGAACCAGTTAAACTATCATCAAAGAGTGTAGCAATGCCAACATTCATGGCTCCAGAAGTTGTAAATGGTCAAATCAAAGTCTTGACTTTCACACTAACAGTAACTGACCCATTTGGTGCAACCAGTTCTGATACCGTTGAAGTCATTGTAAACCCAGTTAATCATGCTCCAATTGTTAGTGCAGGTAGAGACCAAGTCACATTTAAAACAATTAACGTAGTTACTCTAGTCAGCAGCGTTGTGGATCCTGACGGCGATTCATTAACCTATAATTGGAAGCAAATTGCAGGTCAAACAATTCCATTATCTTCTACTACTGGAAAATATCTAACTATTCTTCCAATGCATATTGATTATTCTCAAACCAATCCTCTAACATTCGAACTTACTGTTGAGGATGGATTTGGTGGTGTAGGTAGTGACACCGTAAGCGTTTATCCATTAACTGGTCTTTTATCAAATAGATTAATTTCAATTCAAGCAGGTCCAATGCAAACTGTTCATGAAGGAGAAACCGTTACACTTAGTGCAACTGGTCAAACTGCAAATGGACAACCAATCAGTTACTCTTGGGTACAATTAATTGGAACAGGAGTGTCATTGAATGCATACACTGGTTCTACAGTCACATTTACCGCACCTGATCTTCCAGATGAAACCGAAATGATTCTATCATTCCAAGTAACTGGATATTCAGCTGGAAATGGATGGGCAAATGCATTAGCATTAGTTAAAGTAATTCCATCAAACGCTGGTCCATTAGCTGATGCAGGTCCTGATCAAAGTGTAGGTGAAAAAGCACTAGTAAAATTAATTGGAACAGCTACTGATCCTGATGATGCTGAAAGCAAATTACGTTATTCTTGGAAACAAACATCTGGAATGAATGTACAACTATATGAACAGGCTTCATTCTCTGTGTATTTCTTCTCACCAATGATTAACACCAATTCTGAAACTCTAACTTTCGAACTAACTGTAACTGATCCTTCTGGCAACTCTGACAAAGACGATGTATCTGTAGTTGTTAGTACTGTAAACTTGCCACCAAGAGCAAATGCAGGTCCAGATAGAAAGATTGTTGGAGAATCTCAAGTAACTGTAACTGGTTCAGGCTTTGATCCAGAAGGTCTACCAATCACATATGTATGGAAACAACTAGCCGGAGAAACAGTAACATTTGATACTACAAAACCAACATTCTCATTTAAAGCACCATCAGTGGTTTCTGGTGAAACTAAACGAATGGTATTCCAATTAACAGTAACTGACTCTGAAAACCAAAAGGGAAGTGATCAATTGATTCTCCTTGTAGTTCCAGAAAACAGTGCACCAATCGTAGATGCTGGTGTTGATCAAATTGCTGATGAGAGAACTATGGTTAACCTAGTTTGCTCAGCATATGACCCAGATGGTGATGCAGTCACATCAACATGGACTTCATCAAACAGTGATGTTATAATTGACATGCCTACATCCCTAAGCACATCTGTAACACTACCAGCAGTCACTAAAGATCAAACCATTAGCATGACATGTACTGCCTCTGACGGTAGATTGGCTTCATCTGATAGTATGAACATTAAAGTAGTAAACACATTGAATCTACCAATCGTAGCAGATGCAGGTCCTGATCAAATCGTGAATGAGAACGTCAAGATTTCATTAGATGGTAGCAACAGCAATGATCCTGAAGGACAAAAACTATCATACATGTGGACTCAAGTGTCTGGTGAAACAGTAAAGTTGTCATCAACATCTAAAGTTAGCCCATCATTTACATCTCCAATTGTTGCAAATAACGAAGTCAAAGTACTAGTCTTTGAACTCAAAGTCTTTGATGACAATGGTCGTTCATCAACTGACACTGTAACAATTACAGTTGACCCAGTTAATGCTCCACCAACAGCAACCGCAACTGCCAAACAATCTTAATTTCTTTAATTTTCATCTAAATTCTAATTGAATAGTTTTTAATTTTAGTTCCAATTTTTAATGTAAAATTAATCATATGTTATAATGAATACCCTTACAGATATGGCTAAATGCTATAAAATTCATATGAATATATGAAAATACGAGATCAACTGATCTTATTTTTCTCCCTTACAATAATAGCATCAATTGGGATCACTGCCTTTTTTGCAATTACCTATACTGAGTCTGGAGTTATATCTGCTGAAATTGCAAAAATGAAAACAAAAAATGAAGAAATTATCAATGATGTTGAAACCCTTCATTCTCGGGCTTCAGAAGATTTAGTTTTTGCACTAAAAAATCCAAAATTTGTCGAATATTTTGAACTACCTGAAACTAAGGCTGGCAATACATATGATGAAAATGGGGTGTTGCAGTTTACTGAAAATCAAAGAAAACTTAAACAAGAATTGGAACAATGGATTTATCATTTTCAGAACAAGTTCGATGTAGATGAAACATGTCTAATTGATACATCGGGTCAAGAACATGTACGATTAGTGTTGACTAAAATAGAAATTGATGAATATCTATCTCCTGACGAAGAATCTGCTGCCTTTTTTGAACCGTCATTTAGAAAACAAAAAGATGAAGTTTATGTTCAATACCCATATGTGTCTCCTGATACTGAGAGATGGGTTTTTGCTTATACCTCACCTGTTGAATTAGGCAATGGACAGAAACCTGCATTCTATCACTTTGAAATGCCAATAACTGTGTTTCAAAATTTATTGCATGTTGATAGTGGAAGAATGTATGTTTTAGATCCTGCTGGATTCATTGTTGCTGATTCTGCTGGTATGATTCAAAATGATGTTGTGAGTTTTGAACCTGAAAACCAATTTCCTTCATTTCAAACCGTATTTGCATCAAGTGGCTCTGAAATTTTAGAAAAAATGAAATCAACTGATATGGGTGATGGAGTATACCTAGTAAATGGATAGGAACATTATTTCGTATATGAAAAATTATCCACGTTTGATTGGATATTGGTATATGAAAAACCAGCTTCGTTAATTTTAGTTGGAAGTAATAGTGTTTCTGCTCTTACGTATACAATCGCTATGGTCTCATTAGGAGTAGCTGGATTTGGAATTATCGGGATAGTGTTAATATCATCAAGAATTTCAAGACCAATCCACAGATTAGCAGAACAAATCATAAAGGAAAATCCTGAAAGATTAGAGGAATTAGAATCGACAAATCATGAAGTTAACATGATTTCGCATGCAGTAAATAAATTAATTAAAAACATTACTAAATACCAAGAGGAAATCAATCTTAAAAATCAGGAATTAACTATTCAAAAACAACAACTAGAAAGATTAGCAAAAATTGGAGAATTATCATCTCGTCTAACTCATAATTTGAGAACTCCAATTACAGTAATCAAATCAACTGTAGATGTGTTAAAACACTATTCTGGGAATTCAATTGATAAAGCATCATTAGACCGATTAGATAGAATAAAGTCAGCTTCTGAAAATTTGGAAAAGCAAATTGAAGAAGTGTTGACATTTATTCGTAACAAACCTCTAGATCTGAAAAATATTTCATTTAAAAAATTATTTGAAGATACATTAAAAAATATTGAAATTCCAGAAAAAATACAAATAATTTTTCCGAATAAGGATGAAATTATAAATTGTGATGCCGATAAAATGCAAATCGTGTTTATGAATCTAATTTCAAATGCCATTGATGCTGTAGATAAAGACGGTGAAATCCGAGTAGATGTATCTTCTAATGAAAATGAAAATATCATAAAGATTATTGATAATGGTAAAGGCATTCAACCTGAAAATTTGAGTAAAATATTTGATTCTCTATTTACCACTAAATCATCTGGAACTGGTTTGGGGCTACCTTACTGTAAATCTGTCATAGAGCAACATGGAGGAACAATTTCTGTATCTCCAAACCCGACCACATTTACAATAATTCTTCCAAGAAAGATAATTTCAACGCAAACAATGAATGAATAGTTTTCCTGATCTTTCATTGTAAATTCTTTTTTAAATTAATTCAAGGCTCAGTATTTTTATTATCTAATCTCCGAGATTTAGCTCAAGCTATTTAGCTGTGCCTATTTTTCCTCATGTATTTATAATATAACGATGTTATGACATGCATGGCTACAGAAAATCTAAACATGGATTATACAAAATATGATTTTAAAGACTCTACTGATTTGTATGTACATCTCAGTAAAAAAGGACTCTCAAAAGAGACTGTTATTGCAATTAGCAAAATGAAAGATGAACCACAATGGATGCTTGATTTTAGATTAAGATCTTTTGAAATCTTTATGAAAAAACCAATGCCAACTTGGGGTGGAGATCTTAGTGTTATTGATTTTCAAAATATTTACTATTATGCAAAAGCAACTGAGAAAACAGAAAAGAACTGGGATGATGTTCCAGCTGAAGTAAAAGCTACTTTTGATAAATTGGGAATTCCAGAAGCTGAAAAGAAATTCTTGGCAGGTGTCGGTGCACAATACGAATCAGAAGTTGTTTATCATAGTTTAAGAGAAGACTTGGCAAAACAAGGTGTCTTGTTTTTGGATACTGACTCTGCACTAAAACAATATCCTGAAATTTTCAAAAAGTATTTTGGTAAAATTATTCCTCCAGAGGATAACAAGTTTGCAGCACTAAACAGTGCAGTATGGAGTGGTGGCTCGTTTATCTATATTCCACCAGGAGTCAAAGTTGACATGCCGCTACAAGCATATTTCAGAATTAACGCTGAAAACATTGGACAATTTGAGAGAACACTCATCATAGCTGATGAAGGATCTGAGGTTCACTATATCGAAGGATGTACTGCCCCTGTTTATTCTTCTGAATCATTACATTCAGCAGTAGTAGAGCTAGTGGCACACAAGGATGCAAAGTTACGTTACACTACAATCCAAAACTGGAGTAGTGATGTGTATAATCTAGTTACAAAACGTGCTTATGCATATGAGGGTGCTACTGTGGAATGGATTGATGGAAACATTGGAAGTAAACTCACAATGAAATATCCTGGAATTTATTTACTAGGTGAGCGAGCATATGGTGAAACACTGTCCATTGCTTTTGCAGGAAAAGGACAACACCAAGACACTGGTGCCAAAATGGTCCATCTTGCGCCAAACACAACATCAAAAATTACATCCAAGTCTGTCAGCAGACTAGATGGAAGATCAACTTACAGAGGATTACTCAATGTTGCAAAGGGTGCAACTAATGTAAAATCAACTGTAAGATGTGATGCATTACTCTTAGATGATACATCAAAAACTGATACCTATCCTTACATGGAAATTAATCAAGAAGATGCAACAATTACCCATGAAGCAACTGTAGGAAAAATCGGGGATGAACAAATTTTCTATCTGATGACTAGGGGTTTCACTGAAGAAGAAGCATTGTCTCTAATTGTCAATGGATTCATGGAACCATTTACAAAAGAATTGCCAATGGAGTATGCTGTAGAATTAAATCGCCTTATCAAATTAGAGATGGACGACTCTGTGGGTTAAACCACTCACTTTTAATTTCGATTAATCATGTCTCAAACACTATCGCAAATTAACTCTCGACATGTTGAAGAAATCTCTTCATCACGAAATGAACCTGATTGGTTAAAGCAATACCGACAAAGTTCGTTGTCCATTTATGATGCATTGCCAATTGAGACATCTCCTTTATACAACAAATATACCGATGCAAAAAAAATGGATCCTCAACAGGTTTCATTTTCTGCAACCACAACTAGTAACGTGCCATCATTTCTTCAAAAAAGATTATCTGAATTAGAAAAAGAGACTAGCATAATTCAAGTAGGAAGTAATACGTACAAAATCCACATCTCAGATGAACTAAAATCAAAAGGATTGGTAATTACCTCAATTGATGATGCAATAAAAAATAATTCTGAGCTAGTAAAAAAAGCATTAGAGGCATCAAATTCAAAAGAAGATAAATTTACTGCATTAAACAACGCTGCATTTAATTCTGGAATATTTATCCACATTCCACGTAATCTAATACTTGAAAAACCAATTCATATCTTGTCTTGCTTATCTGATGATGGAATTTCTACAATTGCAAGAAATGTTATCTTTGCAGATGAAAGCAGCAAGGCAGTGATCATTCAAGAATTATATTCCTTTAAAGCACAAAAACAACAAGCATACCTTGAATTATTAAACACAAACATTGCTGCAAACGCACAACTCGATGTTACAACATTGCAAATGATGGATCAAACAACTGTAAACTTTTCTACAAGAAGAACTGATTTGGGACAAGATGCCAAAGTCAACTGGTATTCTGGTTTGTTTGGTTCTATGTTATCTAGATACAAAATAGAATATTTTCTAAATGGAACTGGTGCATCCTCAAATGACTCTGAGGTGATATTTGGAAACAATGAACAATCTTTTGATATTCAAACAAACGTAAATCATGAAAGTCCATCTACTGATGCTAGAGTAGTTGAAAAATCAATTTTAAGAAACAAATCAAAATCACTCTTCAAAGGAATGATTAGAATTAAAGAAAAAGCAACAAAATCAAATTCATTTTTGTCCGGACGCTCTATTCTACTTGATAAGGATGCAAAATCTGATGCAATTCCAGGATTGGAGATTTTTACTAATGATGTTAAAGCAACACACTCTGCATCTGTTGCCCAAATTGATGAGGAACAGATTTTCTACCTAAAAACAAGATGTTTGACTGAAGCTGAGGCTGAAAGAACGATTATTGAAGGATTCTTGGAGCCATTATCTCGAAAAATGTCATACCAAGTTAGAGCATGGATTGCATATCTGATTGAATCTAAATGGGAATCACGTGAATTAACAATTAACACTGATGAAGAGCTCACAAAGTTTGTTGAAATTGAGGAAACACGTTACAACGAAGATTCTGAAATTGAGCAACACTACAAGTATCGGTGATTAACGTGGCTCAGTGGATTAAAGCTTGTAAATTAGACCAAGTAAAGACAGGTCAGCTCTTTGGATTTATTCATGATGATAAAAAAATTCTTTTGGCAAATCAAAAAGGAAAAATTTTTGCAACTGATCTAATCTGTACACATGCAGATGCGGATCTTTCTACAGGATTTCTCACTGATGAAGGTGTGAGATGTCCATTACATCTCTCTGTTTTTAATTTACAAAATGGTAAACCTGAAAATCTTCCTGCTGAAATACCATTAAACACGTACAATGTTAAAATAGATCAAAACGAGATCTATGTGGAGGTTTAGAAATGCAAAGTGCACAAACTACTTTTGAGAATTTACGAAAAGATTTTCCTATCTTACAACGTATAGTTAGAGACAACAAAACACTTGTCTATCTAGATAATGCATCTACAACACAAAAACCAAACCAGGTAATTGATGCAATTACTGATTATTATAGAAATCATAACGCAAACATTCACAGGGCAGTTTACGCTTTGGCAGAAGAAGCAACCGAACTTTATGAATCTACTAGAGATAAGATTGCAAATTTTATTCACATACCAAATAGAGAAGAGATTATTTTTGTTAGGGGAACTACTGAGGCAATTAATTTAGTTGCATATGCATGGGGACGAAATCATATCCAAAAAGATGACATCATAGTTACCACTGAATACGAGCATCATAGCAATATCGTACCTTGGCAACTCTTGACTCAGGAAAAAGGAGCAAAATTAGTGTACATTGGTATGGATGATAATGGGGAATTAATTTTAGATGATCTTGACAAATATCTTGCAACAGGTAAAGTCAAACTTGTAACATTTAGTTTAATGTCTAATGTTCTTGGTACAATTACCGATGCCGAAAAAATAATCTCAAAATGTAAAGAACATGGAGTCCTTACTCTAGTTGATGGAGCACAAGCTGTTCCTCACATGCCAGTAAACATTGAGAAATTAGGCTGTGATTTTTTTGCATTTTCTGGTCATAAAATGCTAGGACCTACAGGAATTGGAGTTTTATGGGTACGAAAATCTGTATTGGAAACTATGAATCCATTTCATGGTGGTGGTGACATGATAAGAGAAGTTCACAAATACGAAACCACATGGAACGATCTACCTTACAAATTTGAAGCTGGTACTCCAAACATCGCTGATGTTATTGGATTAGGCACTGCAATTGATTATCTTACAAAACTTGGAATGGAAAATGTACGAGAACATGAGATTGAGTTGACAACTTATGCTATTGAGAAACTATCTCAAGTAAAGGGACTTACAATTTATGGTACAAAAGATATTTCAAAAAGAGGCGGTGTCATATCGTTTAATTTTTCAGATGTTCATCCTCATGATGTGGCCCAAATCATAGATGAGGAAGGTATCGCAGTTCGTTCAGGACATCATTGCGCCCAAGTATTAATGGAAAGACTAAATGTTGCAGCTACCTCTCGAGCAAGTTTTTACATTTACAATACTAAAGAAGAAGTTGATTCTTTAATTACTGCATTAACCAAAGTTGCGAGGATATTCAAATTATGAGCGGCAATGCAGACATTTATCATGAGATGATAATTGATTACTCAAGAAATCCCATCAATTTTGGTAAGATAGAAAACCCAGATGTTACTTTTCATGACTCTAATCCATTATGTGGTGATAGTATTGATATTGATATGAAAATTACCGATGACAAGGTATCTGATATAAAATTTCATGGTAAGGGGTGTGCTATCTGTATGGCGTGCTCTTCAGTATTAACAGAAATTACAAAAGGTAAAGGAATTGATGAAGTTCGAAATATTACTAAACATGATGTATTAAGTGAGCTTGGATTGGAGCACTTACAAGCTGTTCGTATAAAATGCGCATTGCTTTCACTTAAAGTCTTGAAATCGGCTCTCTACTCTTATCTTGGAACTCATATGAAAGATTCCCAAGATGTCGATAAGTTAAAAGAAGAGGCAGCGAACCTGTACTGATATGGGTAGCTTTGTTCCAGTAACTCCTATTCAACTTCAAATCAGAAAAATAATTTTTGAAAACCATAATGATGTTGATGAAAAATTTACTAATGATGAAATTTTTGAAAAGATAAAACAGAATGGTGATCTTGACCCTTCTTGGATTATAGATGATATTGAATCATATTTTATGGATATTTGTAATTCTGGTCTTGCAAGAAACATCGCACAAAATTTTACAACGATATGGATGAAGCTGTTTGAACCTATGAAAAAACAACACTGCAATAAATGTAATTTAGATGTGTATCTTGGAATGAACGAAAAACCAATTTGCCCTAATCCTTTATGCAATTCAACTATTTGATCTGTATTTTGTAGCTGCTTCTTCTAGCGCTTTTATCATTGGCAGCCTTTCTCCTGTCAGATAAAGAACAAGTGCTCCTCCTGCAGTACTGATATGATCTATTTGCTCTGCCAGTCCGTATTTTTTTAATGCGGATGTCAAATGACCCCCGCTAACTATCGTGGTTGCCATGGAATTTGCTACTGATGTGAGCAATCCCTTTGTTCCAAAGCTAAAGTTTTCTTTCTCAAAGAATCCTGCAGGTCCACTTATGAAAACAGTTCCTGCACCCGCAATTAATTTTGAATAATGTTCTACGGTTTTAGGTCCTAAATCATAAATTTTGTCTCCAACCTCCAGTTCTCTTACATCCATCTCCACTCTATCCCCGTCTTTGTCAATTGCAATGTCTACTGGAGTAGAAAACACATCTGGATACTCACCAATAAGTGCGTGGGCTTTTGATACTACCTCATCTTCTCTTTTTATCCCCAATGGGTAACGAATTCTTCCCTGTGCACGCATGAATACATTTCCAATTAATCCTGTTAACAATACATGGTCTGCGCGACCGTTTTGAATCAGTAATTTTATTGCCTCTAATCTGTCAGGAACTTTGGAACCTCCTAATACTATCACATGTGGTGCTTTTGCAACTGTCATTATCTCATCAAGGTTTCTTACCTCTCTTTCTACAATTCTTCCTGCACATGCTGGAAGAACATAAGGAAATCCAACTATGGATGGGTGTGATCTATGTGCACTAGGAAATGAATCCAACACACAAAGATCAAACAACTTTGATAATCTGCTAACCATAATTGTATTTGCAGCTTCTTGTTGTGTGAACTCGTAATTTTCTTCAGCACATAAACGCAAATTATCTAAAAGTAATATTTCTCCATTTTTCAAATTCTTTATTTCATTTTGTGCAGCAATACCAATGACGTCTTCTACATATTTTATTTTCTTACCCATTAATTTTTCAAGAACTTTGGCGTGATTATCCATCCCAGTATAGTCTTTGTTTCCAACTCTCCCTTGATGAGAGGCAACAACAACTTTTGCCTCTTCTAGAGATTTTAAGGTCTCAATAGCTTCTTCAATACGTTTAGTTCCAGAGATCTCCATTGTATCCGGATCTATGGGGCAATTCATGTCAACTCGCAAAAAAACGGTTTTACCTTTTAGGTCAAAATCATCTAATGTGAGTACCTTCACGCCTCTTCTATTATCCCCTTGGTTAAATTCTTTAGCCGATCTTTTTTGTTATGGTTTGATATCCTTTGAAAATATTTTCAATACTTATCTACTTGAGAAAAATTAAAAATAACATACTTGAGGTTTAATTGATTGCAAAATTGGATTTTTGATATAAGGTCTAGATCATTTGTACTGCTTGTATTTTTATTTGTAATTTTGTCTATGTTGGTATATTTTCAAATTACAGAAAGCTTTGATCAATCTGTAATTTCATTTGTTGCAAATAATGATGATAATCCCGCATTAGACATTACAATGCAAATCATTACCGAAAGCGGTGATACTCTTTGGATGCTGGGTTTTGGCATATTGATGCTTTTGATAAAAAAGACTAGAAGAGTTGGGATTACCTTGATGATTTTAATTGTTCTATCAACCCTACTTACTGGATACATAAAATGTGGAATGGATAGAGATAGACCTGATTTTGAATATGTTGGTACCCCATTTCCAGTTGAAATAAGTCATGATACGTTTGCTTTGTTTTGTGAAGGTGGATACAACGCTTCTTATCCCTCTGGGCATGCGGCTAGGGCGATAATATTTGGAATAGTGCTAGGATTTGCCTTATCTGAGCGATTTCCTAGGGGATGTTACTTGTTACTACTTTACCCATTGTTGGTATCAATAAGCAGGGTGTACGTTCTTCAGCATTTCCCAATGGATGTGATTGGAGGTACCGTTCTTGGTATAATGCTAGCCGGTGTGATGGCTAAAAGAACAAAATTATACAAAATATTTGAAAAATCAAAAACCTAACTCTGTTAATATTTTATTGCTAATCAAGACTATTGCATAATGATCCTTGTCGTGATGATATGTCCAATATTTTATATCTCTGATTTCATTTTTTTGTCTAAGACCATGTGTTACACCTGTTGTTACCGTATATCCAATTCTTTTTGCAAGTTTTGACTCTTTTGGCATTAGAACTTTGAAACCTTCTTTTTGATTACTGAACCCAATTTTTACCATGTCATCAACAGCATCTGATGCATCTTTGACATCTTTGAGATCATATGTCTTAGCTATCGGCAAATCTTTTGGATGAAAATCCATTCCTTTTTTTATAATTCTCTGTACTAATATTTTTTTAAAAAGCTGTTTTTGCGATCAAAGTATGTTAATTTTCTTAACTGGTAAGTCAAATCATGATTATATTCACAACTTAACCGACGGATTTGTCTTGAATCAAATATTGGCATCCCTAGAAAAATTAGTACTTAAACTAAGACAAAAGAAACAACAAGCAACTAATTTAAGAAAAAAGTCTGAAAGACAACTCCAACAGTTGCGATCACTTGAAAGAAGATCATCCTCTGGTTTACACTCTATTGATAGAAAAATTGAATCCGAAAAGGAAGATGTAACTGATGTGTCTGGAGTACTTAATCAAAAAACATCTCAATTAGAAAGTATTGAAAGATTAATTGCGTCTGCAAACGAGCGTTTAACCACTGAAAAAGAATCTTTAACTAATTTTGAACAAGAGCTAGAATTTGCTAAAAACCCAGAAGAGGAACAAAATGCAAGATTTAGAATTAATACAATTCAGGATCATATTCAGGAACTAGAATCTGAGATAAAAATCAGGGAAAAAATGGCCAAAAAGATCACTGATGAAGTTGCTCAAATCAATGATGTTAAATCAAAAATAAGCACAAAAATCCAAAAACAGGCCAAATCCAAGCCCTCATTGAAAGAAACAATGAGCGCTAGTAGAAAGGCTGCTGAAAAACTTGCCAAGGATTTAGAGAAAAAAACTAGAGCAGAAGAAGCGGCTGCAAAAGCATTGGAAAAAGCATCTTCCACTCTTCAAGCAATATTGGCTAAAAAACGAAAATTATCAAAGCTAAAAGCTGCAAAAAAGGCCTCAAAGAAAAAGTCCAAAGCTCCAGCAAAAAAGGCCTCAAAGAAAAAGTCCAAAGCTCCAGCAAAAAAGGCCTCAAAGAAAAAGTCCAAAGCTCCAGCAAAAAAGGCCTCAAAGAAAAAGTCCAAAGCTCCAGCAAAAAAGGCCTCAAAGAAAAAGTCCAAAGCTCCAGCAAAAAAGGCCTCAAAGAAAAA
>JAGXTE010000058.1 GCA_018334095.1 Nitrosarchaeum sp. | reverse complement strand
AAAGAAGAGATGAAAGAAGAAAGAGAAGCTCAAAAAGAAGAGATGAAAGAAGAAAGAGAAGCTCAAAAAGAACAAGTACCATAGGCCCAGGATTGCCCCTTTGAATGCCTTGAAATGTGATTTTTAATATCTAATGTTCAAATATCACAAATCTTAAATTATACTCTATTAACCTGATTTCGTGAATCACTATTTTACTTTGTTTATGTTGTTATCTGTCCTTATTTCTGGCATCATTGTATTTCCTTCTTCGTTTGCCGATGACCATGTAAATGGAACTGCAAATAATGGAACCTCTACAAATTCTACATCTACTGAAGAAAATATGGTTGTAGATGACCAAATAGAAATCCTTGTGGATGATAAAGAAGAAATGATGGAAGATGTAGAAATGATGGAAAATCTAGAGATAATGGAAGATAAAATAGTAGAATCTGTTCTCTCACCACTAAAACAAATCAAAGAAGGTGTTTCACCTGAAAACATAGTCTGTAAAGAAGGCTTGGAACTAATTTTCAAAATTAGTGGGCAACCAGCATGCATTCAAACATCTAGTGTTGAAAAATTGATTGCTTGGGGTTGGGCCCAATAATAATTTAATCTATTTGATTACAATATACTTCTAATTGTAACCCCTATTACTGTTTTTGAATTTTGGTGATGTTTTATTCTTCAAATTCTATGTCTTTTTCTAGTTCTTTAGGAAGTCCAACCCACCATTTTAGATTCTCAGACATTTAAAACACACAGATCTAAAGTTGGTAATAGATCTAATGGTTAATTCTAGAAAACAATTGTATAATAAAAAGTGACTAAATTCAATCTTTTTTGTATTTTATATTGACATCGTTTTTTTCACTGTCTTTTATTTTTATCACTATCGTGTCTCCAATTTTATTAAAAATTCTTTGACGTTTTTCATTTGTAAATATCCATCCTAAAACTACATCTACTGGAATGAGAAATGTTTTTCCAAAACTACTGATTATCACTCCTTTCAAATCTACCTTTTTTCCATACGCGTTTGTTACTTTTAGATTTAAGATTCTTTTCCCAATGGATTGTCCTGTTTTATATTCTAAAATTGTCCAATATAAAAAAAATATTATACTAGTCTGAATATATTGAGTTGTTTCTGCCCACATCAATTTCTCATCTATGTCAAAATCAATTTTTCCAAAAAATGTAAACATGATTAGTGTATGAATTCCGGTAATTACCAAACAATCAATTAACCATGCAAAAAATCTGTCACTCCACTTTGCAATCGTAATTTCTGAACCACTATCTGAATTTGATTCACTCATTAACTAACTATTTCATTCAAATTAATAAAAGATGATACTTCAACTCCTTGTCATTATCTTGATTAATACATTAGAGATTAATAGTAACTAATTTCAACTATATGTGAAAACCTTTTTGAACGCAATTAACCCTGTTGATATATTTTTTTGGACAATTCGAAAAAATGAAAAAGATGTCATTAATCTTTATAATTCACTTTCACCAATAATGCAACTCGCAACTGGAGGCTCTATGTTAAATTTTGGCTATTGGAGTCAAAATACGATAGAACCAATCACTGCCCAAGAAAATCTTTGTTCCTACTTTGGTAATCTGGCTGAATTTGACAATGCCAAAACTGTGGTTGATGTTGGAAGTGGTTTATCTGCCCCTGCAATTTTTTGGAGAAAAAATTATGCTCACCTCAAACTATTTTGTATTAATATCAATTATGAACAATTATGCTTTTCTGGTCCTCAGAAAAATATTGAATTCATTAATTCCACTTCCACTAAATTGCCTTTTTCTAATAACTCTGTAGATCGTGTATTGGCATTAGAATCATCACAGCATTTCAAACCTCTAAGAGATTTTATTACTGAGTCAAAACGGATTTTAAAATCTGATGGAGTGTTTACTTTGGCATTGCCTGTAACTTTACATCATAACTCTCTATTCAAATTGGGCATTCTGAAATTTACTTGGTCCTCAGAACATTATGGATTAGATTATGTAAAAGATCTTGTAAGGTCTTGCGGTTTTATAATTCAGGATGAAAAATTAATTGGAGGAAACGTATACACTCCACTCGCTGATTATTATATTGAAAATCGAGATAAATTAAAACAGTTAATACTACAAAAATATCCAAAATATGTAGAAAAAATACTCTACAAATCTATTCTTAAAATGAAAAAGGCCTCAGAACAAAAAATTATTGAATATGTTGTTCTAAAATGTAAGCTCTGAATTATATGCGAATTATTCCTCGCTCCAATAAATTTTCTGTTGCATTTAGATATTCTGATTCTGAAATTAAATCATCCACTAACCACATTGTAATGGTCTTAAACCATTTTGGTATGAGTAGTTGTGTTGATATGTATTTTCTCTCAAAAATGTTTGTATCTTTTAATTCTACTTTTTCCCAGATGATTGTAGTGCCGATTTCTTTATGACTGTCTGAGAATACTACTCCACTTTTTTTATCTATGATTAATGTGTCTGTCTTTTTAGCATTCTGTGCAATCCATACTTGATGTGCTTTACTATTAAATTCATATAATGTTTCTCCTACTACTTTCAAATCTTCACTAATCATGTCTCCAATATTGATTGGCGTTAAAAACATGAATTTATTTATTACACAACATTTCTTATTTGTTGAAATCATCCCATCATTGTTCACTGATATACTTGTAGTTTCTTTTCCATCTCTTGAAATTCTTTCAGATTTCATTATGATCTCATCGATATTGATTGCATCAACTGTATATTTTTCTGTAATTTCTTGTCCATATCTATTAGTATATGAATATTTTATAAAATCTAATTTTTCAACACATATTTTATTTTCATTACAATTTCTGTCATTATTCTCTAAAGATGGATTTAAAATATGATTTTCTAACATGGTTTTGATTCCAAATGCGAATAACGTATCTGTAACTTCACCTCTTACCCACATTTTTGCATCATTTTTTATCCATGCAGGAATTTTTTCTGAATTTTTTATGTGTCTTTCTTTGATATATCCTGCATCTCCTAGGTATTTTTCAATTTCAGCAATTAGTACAATGTCTCTTCCCACATGTGTGCTTTTCCAAGCTACATGATTATACAAAATACCACATGCTCTAAGATTTGGAAAATTTGAATGTTGTTCTGCAAGCGTATCTGCTCCGAGAAAAATATATTCATCATAAAAAAATTCACAAAATCTTAGGATGTCTTTTGATGTTTTTATTTCAAAATAAGGGGGGCTATGCGCAAATACACTGGGAATTCCAATTCCTCCCATCAATCCTATTACTATTATTATGATTATCCATGTTGATAATTTCAATGAGTTCTTTTCGTGTTTTTTGCTTATTAATTACTTGTAGTATTTCTCTTGATCTGATTGCCGATGTGGAATTTTATTTCTATATATGATTCCAATAAATATCTGTATTTTTGGTAGGTTTTTATTTTTGATACCTCAACAATGTCCAATGTCTATTCCAAATAATGCTGCTCTGAAACTATACGATGAAAAATGTTTACAGATTCAAAAGGAACCCGAAATTAGATTTGCTGGAATTGTTGATAAAGATGGTAAATTGATAGCAGGCGGATTTAAAGAAGGACTTGTTCCATATGAAGATGATGAAACTAGACTTCATTCTTTTTTTGAGTTTGTATCTAAAGCATCCATCAGAAAAGAATATGATGATAGTTTAGGGCCAATTAATTATATTGCTGCTAGACGTGATAAAGCTGTTTTAGTTAGTTTTCCATTTCCTATCACTCAGGTTCTTCTTTTGATTTCTGCAGAACCTTCTGCCAATATTGAAAATTTGGCTAAAAAGGTCGTTGAAATTTTTACTGACGTTGGTTAATATTTTTTTATTTCTAACTAATCACATGGTTTTAATTTGATAGAATTATACTTAAAATATGAAAGCTACATTTGGTGCTGGATGCTTTTGGCATGTTGAAAACTTGCTTCGAAAAACTAAAGGTGTCAAGTCAACACAAGTAGGTTATATCGGAGGTAAATTGCCAAACCCTACTTATGAAGATGTATGTACAGATAGGACTGGACATGCTGAAGCAGTTCAAGTAGAATATGATCCAAATGAAATCAGTTACAATGAATTACTAAAAGTTTTTTGGAGTAACCATGATCCAACAACTCTTAATCGACAAGGACCTGATATCGGACATCAATACCGTTCTGCAATATTTTTTCATAATGATGAACAAGCTCAAATTGCACAAAAGTCAAAAGAAGAACTTGAAAAATCAGGAAAATTTCATAAACCTATTGTAACTGAAATTGTTCCAGCTCCAGAATTTTATAAAGCTGAAGACTATCATCAAAAATATTTTCAAAAGCACGGTTTATCCTAAACTCATTTGACAATAAGTACTGGAATTTTTGATGTGTGGATGACATAATTTGAAACACTTCCTAAGAATAACTCCTTTACTACACTTCTTCCTCTAGATCCCATTACGATTAGACTGAAATTTTCTTTTTTATCATGTGCTAATTTTATGAGATTATACCCTATGTTTCCTGCCATCATTTTTTCTTTAAAATCTATATTGTTTTGTGTTGCTATTTTTTTGGCATTATCTAGAATTTTTTTTGCCTCGTTTTTTAACTCATTACTTACTGTGGATGTAGTTTGAAACTCTGAACGTGGTTGGACATTCATTGAATAAGCTCCAATAATTGTGGTCTCAAACTGCTTTGCTATGGACATTGCCATTTCAAGTGCTCGAATAGAATTCTTTGAACCGTCTAATGGTACAAGAATTTTGCTGATTTTTTTATCAACCATGGTCTGATTTCCACTTAGATCCTAAAAAACCTAGTCTATGTTTTCTGAGGTAATAATTTAGTAAAATACCAAAAACAATTGATCGTTAATGGTAACTAAACTTATCTAGCCAAATAATTGAAGCTAAACCAATGAAAGAAAATTTCATACAGGTTGATGGTAATAAAATCAGGTATCTGGAATCTGGAGATTCTAAGCATATTTTGGTATTGATTCATGGATTGGGTGCATCAGCTGAACGATGGAATAAAGTTATTCCTATTTTTGCAAAACAATATCATGTAATTGTTCCTGATCTGATCGGTTATGGCTATAGTGATAAACCTGTTGCAGATTATACTCCTGATTTTTTTTCATCTTTTCTTGAGAAGTTTTTTATTGCATTAAAAATTACCAGACCTATAATAATCGGCTCTTCATTAGGGGGACAAATTGCAGCTGATTATGCATCTGTCCATTCAAATGAAATTGAAAAATTAATTCTTGTATCTCCTGCAGGTTCAATGAAACAATCTACACCTGCATTAGATGCTTACATTATGGCTGCATTATACCCAAATGATGAAAGTGCAAAAAACGTGTTTGAATTAATGGAATCATCTGGTCATGAAGTCGACACTCAAATTATTCAAGGGTTTATCGAAAGAATGAAACTACCAAATGCAAAACTAGCTTTCATGTCTACTGTTCTAGGATTAAAAAATTCAGAAGTTATAACTCCTAAACTAAATTCAATTTCATGTCCTACTCTTATTATCTGGGGGTCAAAAGATCCTGTGATCCCAATTCAATATGCTGATAATTTTCTCTTAAACATCAAAGATTGTAGATTTTTTAGAATGGATAATTGCGGTCATACTCCTTACGTTCAAGATCCTGAAACTTTTTCATCTGCCGTTTTAGAATTCATTACATAGCACAGATTCGTTTATATACCAACTAATTCCAATATTTACCAATGAGTGGTAATTATAACCAATTTAATCCTTCTGAAATGTTCAAAGATTGGATTCAAAAAAATGGCCGTGCACAAGCTGAATTTATGAAAAATTTTGGAATGTTGATGACAAATCAAAATACACAAACATTCAATCCATTAGAAACTCTTAGAGAAGTTTCTGATAATACAAGACATGTTCAATCTGATATGATGAAAAATATGTCTTCTATGCAAAACAAAAGTATGGAGACTATGTTTCAAATCGGTCAAATGCTTCCTTCTTTTTTGAATTGGGGAGCCTATAAAACAACCGTCAGTAGTAACGGCAGAATTTCAATTCCAGAGGCAGAACGTAATGCACTTGGATTAGGTGAGGGCGACTTGGTACAAGTCATAGTCCTTCCAATAGCCAAAAAATCAAAAAATAAGGAGGTGAAACAATGAGTAAAAACGAACAAACACCAGGAGCTAAAGATGTATTTTCTGTATATCAGGAAAGTATAGACAAAATATTTACCGGTATTAGACAATCCGTCCCACAGTATCATCAGTCAATTACAAATGTTCAGCAAGAATATTTGCAAGCATATGAAAATGTTGTTGATTCTACAATCACATTACAAAAAGAATATGCCAAGAAATTTGGTGTTGCAACAAACATCCCACAAGCAACACTAAAAGCTATGAATGATACTACTGAAGAATTTGTTAAAGCAACATCAATACAAAATCAAATAACACTAGCAACAATTGATGCAACACAACAAAATATCAAAACATTCAACGACAATGCAAAATCTTTTGCTGACTTGAATAGGAACATTCTTCAATCTTGGATATCCGGATTCACCACAAAGAGCAACTAGTGGTAAATCCTATTTTTTTATTTTTTATTTTAGGATCTTTCAGCAAGCCAATTTCCTAGCTCTGGTAATACCTTATTTTGAGATAATGAGCTAGCAATCATTCCTACATGCCCAGTTGGGTATATTTTTAATGTTTTATCCTCACTTCCTACTGCATAATGAAGTGGCATACTGCATTCAGGTGATACTAAATGATCTCCCACCGCAACCTGTGTAAATATCGGCATATTGATTTTCTTCAAATTTATGTGACTACCACCGACAAACATTTTATTTTGAATTAGTAGATTATCTTGATAAATATCCTTAATCCATTGTTTGAAAAGAGCACCTGGAATAGGTGGTGTATCTCCAAGCCATTTTTCTACTCTTAAAAAATTATCTACAAATTTTTTATTTTCAATATTTTTGAAAAAATTGACATATTTTTCAATTCCTTGCTCAAATGGTTTTAGAACGGAAAAACAATAATACATGAATTCTGGTGGCATATTTCCTATGGTCTCTACCATTTTATCCACGTCCATATGTTTGGCAAGATTACTAATTACTGTGGTATCTCGCCATCCGTCAATGACAGGTGCAGTTGCAATATAGTTTTTAACACTTTCTGGGTGTAATGCTGCATATGCAGTTGCAATTGTAGCTCCTGTACAATATCCCTGTAAAGATATTTTTTCTACTGATGATACGTCTTTGATTAATTCTACGCTACTATCTAAATATCCGTTAACATAATCATCAAAATCCAAATATTTGTCCATGCTAGTTGGAGAACCCCAATCTAACATGTATACATCAAATCCCTGCATTAGTAAATTTCTAACCCAACTTTTTTCTGGCTGTATATCTAAAATATGATATCTGTTAATTAACGCGTATGAAATCAGTAATGGTGTTTTATGTTGTTTGTCTGTCAGTGGTTTGTAATGTAGTAATCTCGTTTTATCGATTTCTTGAACTACATCATGTGGTGTAATCTCTAAACTAATCTCATCAGGAGCTGAAACTAATTTTGGGGCATCCATTACATGCTTGCTAAATTTTATCATCTCTTCGATGATTTTAGGATCAAATTTTGACTCACTTTTCATTTTTCGTTACCTCTATGTTGTTTGGTTTTTTCTTTTTTAATTCAATCTCTAATTTCGTAACTCGTTTTTTCAGTGCATGAATTTCTTTGTATACTTCATCAATCTCTTCTTTGCTTGGGAGATTTGCAGCTTGTAATATCACATTTGAAATGTTGTGCCAATTTTTTGTTAGTTCAAGCTCCTTCGAAACTAATTTTCCATAATTTACTCCAAATTTTTCAGAATCAAATAATTCAGTAAAATCATTATCAAAAATATCTATCCATATTCTTTTGAATGATTCAATTTGCTCTATGTCATGTGGTACATCTGGAGCTTTTAGATTTACTTTCTTTTGTGCCTCATTCCATGTTTCTGCTAATTGTTTATAGTATTCTGTAACATATTTGTTAAATTCCATCAAATTTTCATTAATCTGTATTAATTCAGTTGATATTTTTTTTGAATTTGAAGCAAATGCCCTCATAGGACCTAATGAAGTTAAGGCTTGAGGTTTACTTGACATTAAATGAAGAATATCTGTCCAGAATAATGATAGATGTTTATAATAATCTGTAACTTCTTTTTGAGATTCTGATTCCACGGATTATTATTGTAATAGCTCTCAATAAATAGATCGCTTGTTTAATTAGACAAGTGGCTAGTGTTGAAGAACTAGAACAAATATGTCAAAAAATTATTCAATTGGATCCCCTTCTAAGGTCTGCTAGAATCATCAATAGTAGAGGTCATCTTGTTGCAGGAGGTATGAGGAAGGGAATGCACTCATTAGAATCTCAAAAACAAGATGAAATGATGTTCATGGAACTTGCTCTTAGAGTTCGCATGAGACATGAATTTGATAAGGAGTTTGGCGAAGTTCATTTTTCAATGTCTTACCGCGATAAGGTAATTGTGATGAGTTTTCCATTAGCAAACGATGATGTTTTGTTAGTATCTTCTGAAAAGGAAGCGAATTTCAGTAAATACGCATTTAATATTCTTAAGATCATTAAGCCTCTAAAAAAACCGGTAATGGGTACTTTTTGAAACATTTTATCAGAACAACTTAATCTGGGTAAATTATCTAAATGTCAATGGCAATTCTTTCACAAAATGTCACTTGGAATGATATTGAACAACTGACAAAATTACTTTCAAAAAAAATTCTAGAATCTTCAAAAACATTCTCAAGTATTTCTACAGTCAGTCGTGGGGGTTTAATCCCTGCAAGGTTGTTGGCTGATCACTTGGAAATTGATACCATCTTTGTGGATGAAAATAAAATTTCTTCTGACTCTCTTTTTGTTGATGATATTTATGATTCTGGAAAAACATTTAAGAAAATAATTCAAAAAGTAACTAACCCTTCTGATTTTGTATATGCTACTTTATTTGCTAGAACAGGCAAAAAATATCCAAAACAATTAGTGTATGCTCGAAAAACAAAAGGTGCTGAATACATTGTATTCCCTTGGGATGCCCTTGAGTATCAAAGATTTAAAAATAATGCATTATAGTTTTTGAAATTCAGAAAATAATCTGGAATTGTTTCTATTTATCCATACATTGTGGAATCTTTCCCTCATGTCTATCTTTATAATCACTGATTAAATCCTCTGAAACTTGTTCATAAGCACCAGTTTGCATGTATCTTACTCTGGTGGCTTTTGATATGCATGGTTCTTTTTCTTTTTCTTGTATGCTTTTTTTAATATTTTCAGAACCTCCAATGAATAAAATTTTCATTGATGCATGCATCATATACACTCCTGCAGATTGAGGTGTTTTTGAAATTGTTTCTTCATTAAAGTCAAGCCAATCTGACCATGTATTTTCACTGTTTAGCATATTGTTCACTAGTTTTGAAGCATTTTTCTTAAACCTGCACATCTATTCCTGATTGTTACTTCAGTAACTCCTGATGCAATTGAAATATCCTTCTGCGATTTTACCTCCCCTGTGCTAATACATGCTAAATAAAGTGCAGCAGCAGCTATCCCCATTGGGTCTTTTCCAGCTACCATGCCTATTTTTTTTGCTTGTTCTAAAATTTCGACTGCTTTTCGTTTACTCTTCTCACTTAATTCTGCAATACTTGCAATTCTTGATACTCCTTTAACTGGATCAACTACTGGCATTTTTAATTCCAATTCTCTAAAAATTAATCTATAGCATCTGGCAACATCCTTTCTTCTAATGTTGATGCCATTTGCAACGTCGTCTAATGTTCTAGGGGTTTCTGTATTTCGACATGCTGCATAAAGACAAGCTGCAACCAACCCTTGAATTGAACGGCCTCTTACCAATTTTTTTTCCATAGCCTTTCGGTAAATATATGCAGCTTTTTCAACTACTGCGTCTGTTAATGCAAGTTTATCTTTTAATTTTCCCATCTCATTTAATGCCTGTCTGAGATTTCTATCTGCAGAAGAATGAGCTTGTGATCTACTATCCCAGGTTCGTAATCTTTCAATTGAACTTTTCATAGATGATGTTAAAGGTTTTCCAGTAGAATCTTTGTTTGCAGCACCAATAACCGTTGATAATCCCATATCATGCATTGTTAATGATGTTCCAGCTCCTGTTCTAGCTCTATTTGTGTCATCATTTGCAAATGAACGCCATTCTGCACCTGTATCTGAAATTTTATCCGTAACTACAAAACCGCATCTGCCACAAAATAATTCTCCAGTGGTTTCATCCGTAACCATTTTTCTATCTCCACATGAAGGACATTTTGGTCCAGATACTGTTGTACTCTTAAGCATAATAATCACAATACCTCATTTACCTTATTATCGTTTTACATTACTTCAACAGGTTAATTGTGTGTAGGCTAAGCTAATTCTTGTTCTAGTTTTATAGAATTAGAATAGCTAAAATATAATATTTTAATAACTACGTTGTAAGCATTAACAAATTTTTGAAAACAATTTTTATTCTATTTAATTTTTGATCTAATTCTGACTTATTTTACTAAATGAGATGATCACTAATTGTTTGAATATGACATATGGTCTGTATTATTTTGAGGCTAAAAAGAGTTTAGAATCTAATTATTTGCCTGCAACATAAGTAATATACAATATCACTGAAACAACTACCGAAGATCCAATTATGATTAGTAATTCTTTTTTTGAAAAAACACTTGCTCTAAAACTCATAAATTTTCTGTAATGATTACCGACTTAAGGATTTAGGAAATCGTATTTTTGATTTTAAACTTATCCTAATAGACAATATGCGTAATTTGGTTTTAATGATGTATACATGATACTATTTGGATCAGAAACATGTATCAGTCCTATCGAATGACCCAACTCATGTGTCATAATAGTTTCAACTGTTTTGACATCATAAAGTTGAAATCTTCCATCACAGTTATAATCTCCTAATGTAACTTCTATAACTCCTTTTCCTAAATGTGCATGACCTAAAACCCCTTCTCCGATATCTCGTACTACCCATGTAACCCAAACATTTGCTTCGTGTTTCTGAGTGGTAATTTCAAAAATCATTTTGACTTTACTCCCTTCAGTACTTAATTCTTGTTTTTCCCAAAACGCAAAAGAGTTTTTCAGTGTACTTACATGATCTAATGGTAATCCTGATGGTTGTTCATTAATGAATACTTTATAATCTATAATATACACTCCATCAACTATTTCATATGTAGGATCTGGAAAATTACTAGATGCTGTCTTTGCTTCTTCTTCAAAATTCCATTTTGTATAATCTCTGAGGAATTTTTTTATTACGTCTCCACTTGGATTTGGATATTCTATGTATCTTTTTTCATCTGAAACGTTTTTTGAAATACTGCGAATATATTTTTCAAACAAA
Organism: Nitrosarchaeum sp.; assembly: GCA_018334095.1. Taxonomy (GTDB): domain Archaea; phylum Thermoproteota; class Nitrososphaeria; order Nitrososphaerales; family Nitrosopumilaceae; genus Nitrosarchaeum. The sequence continues at coordinate 162,520 of JAGXTE010000058.1, read as the reverse complement.
CTATATTCGTAGTCTTTTTCTTTTTGAATTTCCTCTTGTGATTTTTTAATGTCTACCACTATGATGCCTTTTTCCATCATATATTGAATTCCTGAAACGAAATCCTGATCATTTATTGTATTTTGAGCCCACCATGAAGCGTTATTTCTTATCCAGTCTGGTATTTTATTTTCTGATACTGATTTTGTTTCAATGATTGGAATTTGTATTATTTTGTTTTCAATCATAAATAATAATGCTGATGTAAATTCTGAATCTTCAATTTGCTTTTCTGACCACCATTTTGCAATTAACTTGACCCATTCTGGAATTTGAACCGTCTCTTCTTTTCTAAGATCTATGGGCTTTTCTGTTGGCGTGTATGGATATTTTGAAATTACTTTATCTGTAAACTCTTTATAATTATTAATTACAATGCTATCAGGTTTTTCATTTAATGCTTTTTCAAAATAATGTTTTGACTCTTGATATTCCCCCAAATTTCCAAAACCGACACCCATGCCGATGAGTGAAGTAACATCATTTGGTTTTTCCTGAAGAATCTTGAAGAATTCTTTAAGCGATCTATCGTGATATCCTGAATTGCTTAGTGCAATGGCTTTCATCTTCATTGTAGATATGTTATTTGGAATTTCTTCTAAAATTCCATCATAGATTACAATTGCTTGGTTATATTCTCCTTTTGAAAAGTGTTCACTGGCTTGTTTGAACATTGACTGTGCATCAAATGTAGTTTGAGCAAATACTGGAACCGAAATAAAGCTGACAAATAATAAAATTCCACATAGTATATGCACTGACAATGTCTCTAATACTTGTACTTTGGTTATAACTTATTTCTATTTTGAGATGCATTGTATTTTTTGATAGATTTTTGACATTTTTGCTTAACATTTTATTTGTTTTTAGTAAATCTTTAATCTTCTAACAATTACAAAATCTTAGATTGAGTAAATTAGGCACGGGTGAAATTATTTATGAACTTCGTAAGAAAATTCAAAATATTCAATCAGAATTAGATGAACTTGGAGGGCCAATATCTGATATGCCTGAACTAATCACATCTGCTAATCTTTTACGCTTAAATGAGTATTTTGTAAAGGTAACTAAAAAGCAGCTAGAATTATTATCTACATATAGTCAATACTCAAAAGCATTAGAGAATATGGTTGATACTGTTTTTGATATTCAAAATGATCTAAAAAATCTACTCAAAGAACAATCAAAGCTAATCTCTGATCAGAAATACACTGTACCAAAGAACAAGAAAAAACCTGCAAATAAAAGAAAGTCTTTAAATAAATAACCTGTAATATCTTATTTTATCATATGAGTTATATCTCCAGATGTGATTCTTTTATTTTTATTATTGGATGATATGACTAATGCTCCGTCATTATCTATTTTGATTGCCTTGCCTTTGATTTTCCCGTCTTCTGTAATTAGTTCTATATTTTGACCTATGGTGGATGATTTTTTTGTCCAGTCTCTGATTATTTTTTTAATGTCTCCTTTGTTTAATTGATTAAAAATTTCTTCTAATTCTAATAAAAATGATTGAACCAGTAAAACTGGTTTTATTGTATTGTTGTGTTCGCTTAACGATGCAGCTCCATAAAAATTTGGAGTATCTTTTAGTATTTTTTCAATTTGTTTAACTTCAACATTGTAATTTATTCCTACTCCGAGAATCATGTCTTCAATTTTGTTTGACTCTATAGATGCATCAACTAACATTCCTGCCACTTTTTTACCATTAATTGTAATGTCATTTGGCCATTTTAATTCAGATTTTATGTTTAATGTCTTTTCAATTGCGTTTGATAGTGCAAGTGCTGATGCTATTGGAAATAATGTGATGACCGATATGTCGAATTTTGGATGCAGAATTATAGAAAGCCATATTCCTCCTTTGGGCGAAATCCACTTTCTTCCCAACCTTCCCTTTCCACTAGTTTGTTTTTCTGCAATGATCAATGTTCCATGAATTGCTTCTGATGCCATTTTCATTGCCTGGTTTTGAGTTGAATCAACTGAATCAAAATAATACGTATGCTTTCCAAACATTTTGGTCTTTAATCCTGATGTTATCTCCCATGGAAGTAGTTTATCTGTGCTTGATTCTAATCTATATCCTAGTTTTTGTTTTGACTCAATTTTATATCCAAACTCTCTGATTTTTTTAATATGTTTCCAAACTGCAACTCGACTTATTCTTAATACGTCACTCAAATCTTGACCTGAAAGATATTCTGTATTATGAGATTTTAGAAATGATAATACTTTGACTATTCCTTGATTATCATACGAACTATATGTCATCTGATTTTATTTTTTATTTGTGGTATAAAACATCAACTTAGAATCCGACATCAAAGTCAAATCCGCCACCATCAGAATTCATTCCTCCATCTGATACAGTTTCTCCCCCCATGTCATTTGGGATGCTTTCTGCTGGTACGTAATCTGTCATCATCATACCCATCATGCTAAACATCATTGAGAACATCATAATGTCCATTATTCCAAAAAACATCATAGTAGGAAGAAATGATTTGTTATCGTCCATGTATTGCTTTAGTTTTTCTTTATCCCCACTTTTGTACAGTAAAGACATTTGATTCCATTTGTCTTGTAATTCATGAATTCTTTCTTCTAATTCTTTTGTTCCTTTATCTGTAATTTTAAGCTCAATTTTTTTTCCAAATAATCCTTTTTTTTCTTCTACCTGTATCAATTCTCTTTTTTCTAACTTCTCAAGAATTTCGTTTAGTTCATCACCGTCAATCTGGGCGGCTTTTTGTATTTTATCGAATTTTTTAATTCCTCTTGCAATTGCTCCTAATACAACTACATCTTTTGGCTCTTCTGGCATAGATTCCATGTCGTTTAATTTTCTCAGTTGTTAAAATACCATACTATTTCCTTTAAAAATTATATCCTACATTGTTTTACTTTTTTCATGGAATGTGATTCTTACACCGATGATGAAATAAGAGATATTCTTTCCTTAAAGCGTGTTGCAGTAATTGGTATGTCTAAAAATGAACATAAGGCTGCACATTATGTTCCAAAATATCTGTCTAAAAATGGTTATAATATAACTCCAATAAATCCTACCGCTGATGAGATTTTAAGTAAAAAATGTTTTAGCACAATTTCTGAAATTGTTGATGATGTTGATATCGTTGATGTGTTTAGACCCTCTGATCAAGTACTTCCAGTAGTCAAAGAAGCTATAAAGAAAAAACCCAAGGTAATTTGGCTTCAAGAAGGAATTCATAATATTGAAGCAGAAAAATTGGCTAGAGATAATGGCATAAAAATTGTATTTAACAGATGTATGTTAGCAGAACATCAGAGATTGTCTTAATTATGACTTTTGATACTTTTTACAATGAATTACATGAATTAATAAATAAACATGAAAAAAACAATACTCCATTAAAAGTACAAAAAGATTTAGATGTGAATATTGTAAAAATTTTTGGTGAAAATATTACGGCGTTGGCACGTGCAAAAAATGGATTAATTGATGTAACAGAGCTTGCATATGCAACCGCAGAGCATCATCCTTATTGGAATCTGCTTTACAATTGTTCAGAAATAGCAAACATTGTTTTAGAAAAATGGAAAAGTGAATTATCCAAAAAAGATGCTAGTGACATCGAATGGTCAATAAAGGAATTAAAACAATCCTTAGAAAAGATAACCAAAAAAATCAATGACTCTGATATCTAGGCAGAGATAAATATTCTTAGATTGCAAATAAACCATGCCAATTAAACTTGGATTAATAGGTAAAACAAACACTGGTAAAACAACTTTTTACAATGCTGCCACTTTATCGTCTGAAGAAATATCCTCTTATCCATTTACAACAAAAAAACCTGTTTCTGGTGTTGCACATGCAATTACTTTATGTGTTCATCCAGAGTTTAAAATACAAGATAATCCCAATAATTCAAAATGTGTTGAAGGGTGGAGATACATCCCAGTTGAATTAATTGATTTGCCGGGTCTTATCAAAGATGCATGGAAAGGAAAAGGGTTAGGAAATCAATTTCTTTCTATCGCAGCTCAATCAGATGCATTACTTCATGTTGTTGATGCATCTGGTGGTATAGACTCATCTGGAAAAATTACCGAAGTCGGTAGCGGTGATCCAATATCTGATTTTGCAGATATTGAAGAGGAATTAATTTTATGGTATCATAAAATTTTAGAGGGAAATCGAGATAAAGTATCAAAATCAATTCGAACTGGTTCAAGTATTGTAGATGCTATCACTGATCTTTATCGTGGAATCGGTGTTAACCCTATTCATGTAAAAGATTCGTTATTGACACTTGGATTGAGTGATAAGGAGTTTGATAATTTTGATATGGTTGATACAAAAAAACTTGCATCATATATTAGAAAAATTTCAAAACCCACACTAATTGTTGCAAATAAAATTGATGTGGAAGGTGCAGATAAAAATTTTGCTAGATTGCGAGAACGATTCAATGATTCTATTGTAATTCCTGTTAGTGGAGATAGTGAATTTAGTTTAAGAAGAGCTGAGCAAAAGGGATTGATCAAATATTCTCCAGGTTCTGAGCAATTTGAAATAATAAAATCTGAAGATCTTAATGAAAAACAGGTAAATGCTTTGGATTTTATTAAAAAAGGGATAATGGGTGAGTATATGCGAACTGGTGTTCAATTTGCAATTAATGTTGCAGTATTCAAACTACTAAAGATGAATTCAATTTACCCAGTAGCTGACGAGAAACTTTTAGCTGATAAAAAAGGACGCGTTTTACCTGACTTGATATTACTCAAGGCTGGTGCAACAATTGCTGATCTAGCAAAAGAAATTCACACAGATCTCACAAAAGGACTTCTATATGGAAAAGACTTAAGATATAACTTACGATTGCCTGTGGACTATCAGCTCCGAGATAGAGATGTGGTCTCTTTGGTTAGTGCATCAAAAAAATAATTGACTAAATTTTAACTATTTTTGATATTGGCTTATTATGTTGTTTTTATCATCAGCATAATTACAACAAGTTTCGCAAAGCCACTTTGTTTTATTTTCCGCTTTATCCCATTTTGGTAGTCTTCGATTATTGCATTTTTCACAAAATAATGTCATAATTTACTATGATTCTTCCTCTATTTGTACCCGAGTTAATTCAATCTTTTTTTACGGTCTCTATGGGATATTTTGCTCTTCTTTTTTTAATCAAACTAAACATAATCATTCCTACATTTATGATTGAAACTATTTCTATTAAATCCACTCCATATAGTAACCAGTCAATTAATGGATGAACTCTTGAAACGTATCCTGCTTCTAACATTAAATCTGCATTCCACACCATATGTGGAATCTGAATAAACTGTATTATTGCAATTATAATGACACTACCTAAAATCTTATTTTCATACCAATTCCAAAATTTAGTCCATGCATTCATAATTTAGTTTGTTTTTATTAATTATTAAACAATGTTAAAATTAGACGGGACTAATTAGACCAGACTAATTTTTAGTAGGTATGTTTTTTCTGTAAATAAATTATGTATCTGCCATGATCTTTTCTTTTCTAATCCAAATTGTTTTTTCTTTATGATCAATTAATTCGATATTCATTTCATTGAGTTTCTCTCTAATGTTGTCTGCCTCTTGAAATTTTTTTCCTTTTCTTAATTCCTCTCTTGATATGATCATATTGTCAATTTCATTTTTTTCATATGCTGTGATTTTTGGAATTACAAGTCCTAAAATATCAAGCATTCTTTCAAATTCTGGAATTATTATTTTTGCATCTATTGAATTCAATTTTTCTTCTGCAGCCATATAGTTTACCTCTTTTACAAGTTTGAAAAATGCTGATAGAGCAAGATGTGTATTGATATCAGACTCTAATGCATTATCAAACTCTTTACCTATACTATTGATTAATAATCTAATTTCATCTGTATTTGTTGAATTATCTGCGTGAATTAATTCATAATAGCAAGATTCTACCTGGCGCCATTTTATTAGGTTCTCTTTTAATAATTCTTCAGAATAGTCTATTGGTTTTGAATAATGTCCTGACAAGCAAAATAATCTAATTATGTTTGATCCCCAATTATCTAGTACATGTTTTATTGATTTTATGTTGCCAAGTGATTTTGACATCTTTTCTCCGTTAATAGTGACCATTCCTACATGCATCCAAATTTTTGCAAATTGTTTTTTTGTGAATGACTCTGATTGTGCAATTTCATTTTCATGATGTGGAAATATTAGATCTCTTCCACCTCCATGTATGTCGAAATTTTCTCCAAGATACTTTATGCTCATTGCAGAACATTCAATGTGCCACCCAGGTCTTCCTTTACCCCATGGACTGTCCCAAAGTGGACTTTCATCCGAAAATTTCCATAATGCAAAATCTAGAGGATCTTTTTTTGCCTCATCAATTTCTATTCTTGCACCTGATTGCAATTCATCTATCTTCTTTTTTGATAGCTTTCCATATTGTGGAAACTTTGAGACTGAAAAATAAACCCCATTTTTTGATACATATGCTATGTCTTTTTCAATTAATTTACTTATGAAATTCTTAATGTCTTCTATATGTTCAGTTGCTTTAGGATAATTTGTTGCACGTTTTACATTCAACCCATCAAAATCACTAAAGTATCTTTGAATGTATTTTGAACTAATTTGTTCTGCAGTTGTGTTTTCTGTTTTGGCCCGATTAATTATTTTATCATCTACATCTGTAAAATTTTGGACAAACTCTACTTCTATTTTTTTACTTTCCAAATATCTTCTTAATACATCAAAAACAATTATTGTTCTGGCATGCCCTATATGAGATTCATCATAAACTGTGACTCCGCACAAGTAAATTCTTATTTTTTTTGAAACTTCTAGTGTTTGTTCTGAATTACTAAGCGTATCTTGTAGTTTCATTATTTTTCCTCAGATGGTTTTTGTGCAGTTTCTCTTTTGTGGGTACTGTTAATGTACATCTGATGTACTTTTTCAACCATTTGTTTATCGATTTCTAATACCTCACTAGTTTTATCAATTGTTAGTTTTTTATCTATGATGCAATAAAATATGGAATCTATCTCCTCATATGATGCTCCTATTTCTTTTTCAGCTTCATGTTCTTTCCATAAGTGAGGACTACTCTTCTTTTCAATAACATTTTGAGGAACTCCTAGAAATTTTGCAATTTCTCTTACTTGCAATTTGTATAATGAAATTATTGGTACCAAATCTGATGCTCCGTCGCCATATTTTGTAAAATATCCCATAAGGTATTCACTTTTGTCGCTTGATCCTAATACAAGATATTTTTTTGCATTAGCATAATAATACAAAATATTAGTTCTTATCCTGGCCCTTAGATTTCCTTTAGCCCAATTATTTGGTTCTACATAATGCATGTATTCGTTAACAATTGGTTTAATGTCGATTAATTTGTACTCTAATCCTGTTAATGCAATCATCTTCATTGCGTCTTCTGTTTCTATATTTGGTGTAATCTGTGTATCTGGCATTATTACCGCAAGTGTTTTTTCTTTTAGTTTTCTTTTGCAAATGTAAGCTAAAACGGCTGAATCTATTCCCCCGCTTAATCCTAAAATTAGTCCGTTTACCTGATTTTTCTCTATTTGCTCTATTAAGAATTTTTCAATTGTTTCAGTAATTGCTTTATAATCCTGATTTTTGATTTCATTGATAATATTTTGATTCAATAACTGTTTTATGGAATACTTTGGAATAAAAATTGTACCTATCTTGAATATATGATTATTTTATTGACGTTCTAAAATCTCTAGTGTTGTGGATGCCATCTCTATATCACGGTATTTTAAAATTATATTATGAACACCTATCTGAGAATCACTGGTAACTTGAATCATGGTATGTATCTCTCCCTTTTTAGTTGCATGTGTTTGCATTTTCTCTTGTGTCCCATCTGGGTAAATGACTATTATGAATACTGTATCTCCTCTGGTGTACTCTTCAATAAATCCTGTAATAGTAATTTGTTCACCACTGTATTTTGATTGAGGTTGTTTGAATTGTTCTTTATCTACTGTTATGTATGATGCTTTTTCTAACTCTTCTGCAAAAGCTAACTGAGAAATGCCAACAATAATTATCACTGATAATATTGGAAGTAATAATTTTTTATTCATAACTCTATCTAGTTTTGATTGCATAAAAGGTAAATGGAAACATTCCATTTTTGGAATTTTCTATATTTTGTCTTTACAAAAAATTACAAAATTAATGACTAAAATTGCATTGTATTTTTTTAATTTTACAAAATTTTTAATGATAATTTTGGTTAAACATCAACGTAAATTCCATCATTTCTGACTTCTACATGATATGTTGCTAATTTTACATCTTTGAGATAGTCTTTCAATTCTCCTGTTTTGATGTTATAATGCCAAAAATGCAATGGACATTCTACTATGTCTCCTTCTAGTTTGCCTGGTGCAATCGAACCGTCTTGATGAACACAAAGATCATCAATTGCATGATATCCGTCTTGATTGAAAATTGCAATTTGTTTTCCATCAATTTTAAATGCCTTTCCCTTGCCGACAGATATATCTCCTTTTTCTGCAACCTTTTTCCAAGTCATACTGTTAATTCGATAATTTTGTCATTTATTTATATTCGCATGATAGAATTTTATACTCTTTTTTAACGTCAAAACGCATGAGCAAGGTAAAATCTAGTGCAAAATTGATTCAAGATGGTAAATTGTCATATGAATGGGCTAGATCTCATATGCAAATTCTTGACAACACTATAAATCGATTTAAAAAATCTCAACCTCTCAAAGGTGTTACTTTAGGATTTTGCTTGCACATCACAAAAGAGACATCTGTACTTTTAATGGGTGCAAAAGAACTTGGTGCAACTGTTGCATGTTGCGGTGGAAATCCACTTACAACACAAGATGACATTGCAGCATTTTTGGCATCAAAAGGAATTCATGTTTATGCATGGCATGGTCAATCTGTAAAAGAATATGATTGGTGTATTGATCAAGTTCTAAATCACAAACCAACTATCTTAACTGATGATGGTGCAGATATGAACGTCAAGGCACATTTTGATAATCGATATAAGAATATGAAAATTCTTGGTGCGACTGAAGAGACTACCGCTGGTGTTACTAGAATAAGAGCAGTTGAAAACCAAGGAAAACTTCGATACCCTGTAATTTTAGTAAATGAAGCATATACAAAACACATGTTTGATAATCGTTATGGAACGGGACAAAGCACAATCGATGGTTATCTGCGTGCAATGAATTTGTTGATGGCCTCTAAACGAGTTGTAGTTGTTGGCTATGGTTGGGTAGGACGTGGTGTTGCCTCTAGGTGCCAAGGAATGGGTTCTAAGGTAATTGTGACTGAGATTGATCCTATCAAAGCATTAGAAGCACATATGGATGGTTTTGAAGTAATGCAAATGGCACAAGCCTGTAAAGTTGGTGACATCTTTATCACGTGTACTGGAATGACAAGTGTAATTAGAAAAGAGCATATCATAAAAATGAAAAATGGTGCAATCATGGGCAACGTTGGACATTTTGATGTTGAAATCGATAGCAAATTTTTGCTTAAAGAATCAAAATCAGTAAAACGAGTAAGATCAAATCTTGATGAATGTACTCTAAAAAATGGTAAACGTGTTTATTTAATTGGTGAAGGACGCTTAGCAAATCTTGTAGCTGCAGAAGGGCATCCTCCAGAAGTAATGGCTCAATCTTTCTCTAATCAAATTCTATCTGTCTTGTATATTCTCAAGAATCATGCAAAGATTGGTAACAAAATCATTAATGTTCCAGAAGAGATTGATAAACAAGTTGCAGTTGATGCACTCAAAGCCATGGATGTAAAAATCGATAAACTCACTCCACAACAAGTCAAATATGCTAATAGCTGGTAAAACTTCTTAACCCCAATTAGGTTCCAAAATATCACAGATGAAAAACAAAGCAATCATTACTAGTGCGTTACCTTATGCTAATGGAGAAATCCATCTTGGTCATGTTGCATCAACGTATTTACCAGCTGATGTAACTACTAGATTTTTGAAATTAAATGGCGTTGAGGCTTACTATGTTTGCGCATCTGATGATTTTGGAACTCCTATTTTGATACAATCTGAAAAAGAAGGAAAAACTCCTTCAGAATATGTTGCTCATTGGAATAAACGCGATTATGATGATTTTACATCATTTGGCATTGATTTTGATTTTTTTTACAAAACAAGCTCATCAGAAAATATTGCTTTTGTTCAAGACGTATTTAACAAACTAAATACATCTGGCCACATTTACGAAAAAGAAATCATTCAATTTTATTGCAATAACGATCAAAAATTTCTACCTGATAGATATGTCAAAGGAACATGTCCCTATTGTAATACAGTTGATCAATACTCTGATCTCTGCGAAAGCTGTGGTCGCGTTCCTGAAGAGATATCTGATCCAAAGTGTTCTATTTGTGGGCAAACTCCAACTAAAGAAAAGACAACTCATTTCTTTTTCAAATTAAAGAATTTTGGAGATTTGTTATACAAATGGTTAGACGAAAATGAGAACCTACAAAAAGATGTAAAAAAATATGTTCAAAATTGGATAAAGTCTGGCTTAATTGATTGGGATATCACTCGTGATATCTCTTGGGGCGTACATGTACCACTTGAAAAATACAAAGATAAGGTGTTTTATGGTTGGTTTGATAATCACTTGGCATACATTTCTACCGCATTAAAATTTCTCAACGATAAAGGAATTGATGGAAAAGAGTTTTGGAATTCAGCCGACATTTATCATTTTATTGGAAAAGATATTGTTTATCACCACTATCTGTTCTTACCTGCAATGCGTATGGGAATAAACGGTGAATACAAGTTACCTGATTATATTCCAACTAGAGGACACCTTACTTTACAATCAAAGAAAATTTCCAAGAGCAGAAATTGGTACATTGGATTAAAACAATTTTTAGAATACTATCCTGCTGATTACCTTCGATATTATCTTGTTGCAATCAATCCATACTCTCAAGATGACTTGAATTTTGATTGGAATGAATTTACAAATAGAATAAATTCTGAATTGATTGGTAATCTTGGAAACTTTGTTAATCGCGCATTAGGATTTACAAAAAAAGCATTTGATGGAGTAATTCCTGAAACTGAAAAGTATGATGAGAAAGACACAGAGGCTGAAAATAAAATTAAGTCTCTATCCTCAGAACTGGGAGTTTTGATGGTGCAAAATCATTTGGATAGGGCTCTAAAGAAAATAATGGAATTTTCGTCATTTTTCAATCAATACTTTCAACATAAAGAACCATGGAAGAAAGAACCTGGCACTACAAACTGCGTGTTCTTATCCGTAAATGCTGCACGCAGTATGGCAATTGCATTATTTCCATTCATTCCAGAATCATCACAAAAAATTTGGAATCAGATTGGACTAGATGGTAAAGTAAATGAAAACAAGTGGAGTTCAATTTCTGATATTAGTATAAAGTCTGGACATGTCTTAGGCGAAGTATCCCCACTATTTGTTAAAGTGGAGGATGAGGATATTGCAAAATACAAAAAACAACTAGGCCCAACAGAATGAAAAAAATTATCCCAAGAATCTCTACTCGGGGATACTATGATTTGATGTATGGTAAAACTATAAAAAATAACCCGTATTTTTTATACCCAAAAAAAGCATTTGATGACCTTGTAGGCTCGAAAGAACTCGTAATTATGATTCATGGGCTTCGAAATGATAATGCAGGTGCAATTGCAAAAGTAGTTTTGGCTAAAAACAGATTGTCTCATTTGGGATATAGTTATCCTGTGATTGGTCTTAGCTATGATTCTAACACCACTGGTGCTCACCTACTAAAATATGTCAAACGAACTCTCTCCACTGGTCAAATCATTGCAAAGAAAAATGGTCGAAACTTGGCAATGTTTATTGAAGATTTCAAATCTTCTAGTCCTAAAACAAAGATTCGTTTAATGGGTCATTCTTTGGGTTCACAGGTAATTCTTAGTACTGTTGAGTACTTGGCAAAAAAATCTCAAAATAATGGAATTATTGAAAGTGTGTATTTCTTTGGAGCATCAATTACAAGCGATGTACCATCATCAAAAAAATATGGTAAATTACTTGATAAAATAATTCGAAGTAAGATTATGAATTATTTTAGTCCTACTGATGAAGTTCTAAAGTATGCTAATGATGAAAAACTTGTCAAAGGTCCTCTTGGGCTAAACGGAGCAGTTGGTAAACCTATCTCTAAATACCATCAAAAATTTGTCAAGCCTAAAAATCATAGATTTGTAAGCTATATTGCAGTCTTGTCATCCTTTCCTTAAGCATTACACTAGTATGATTCATCAGTCTTCTTTTTATATTTCGAAACAGGTTGTTTGATAAGATCAAGTATGACGCAATACCATAAGCTAATCCTATACCATTTGAACGTGATTGATCAAAAGACTGATGATTCTGAAGATCTATCTGAATATTCATGCTAATAACATTTTTGTACTATGGTTGATTCACAACTCTTTTAGTTTCTGATCCATTGTACATTTAGGAAAGGTTTGAATGATTTTTTCATTTACGAATTCTAAATAATGTTTATTATCTTGTAGTATAATCGACAATCTCGGAGGCAATTGTCTTGGATAAAAAGAAAAAGTAATCCGAAAACAAATCTAATCTAAAAAACCTCAATCAAACTCAATCTAAAACCTCGTAAACAAGATAATTTCTTTTTTTATTTTTCTAACCTCCTACTTAATTCATAAAACCCGATTTTCACTCTCAACATATGGTAAAGTCAATCAATTTTGTAGTCTTGGGAAAACAAGACATTGCCGTAGAATTTGGCAAAAAAGGAACTGTGACGGATCTTTCCCTTTATGATAGAAAAGAAGCAGATGTTATCAAAACTTGGGTGACTCCTAGTGGATTTCCTGATAAGATACAACCACTTTTACAATCAATCAATTTGGCAGAATTTGTAATATTTCTAGTTGATAAACTTGACAAATTCACTGGGGAGCAAATTATTGCACTTGACACATTAAAAAAAACTCAAGGAATATTGTCTCATACTTTTGATGTTGATGAATCAAAACTAAATTCAATGATAAAGGGTACTGTCGTAGAAAATTATCTCAAAGTTGAACAGGACAAACTCAAAGAAGAGATGGATAAGATTGTACCCACTTCAAACACTGATCCTCCAAGAATGGTAGTTGATCACTGTTTTGATGTCAAAGGTGTTGGGACAGTAATTCTTGGTAAAGTAACTTGTGGAACTATAAAACAATATGATAATCTTAAGCTATATCCTGCAGGAATTGATGTAATGATAAAATCGATTCAAATGCATGATGATCCTGTTGAAGAATCTGTATGTCCTGCAAGAGTTGGTCTTGCAGTAAAGGGTGCAAAACCCGATGAGGTTGGACGAGGCGATGTCATTGCAAAAGAAGGTACAGTAGATGTTAAATCTGAAATTGAGCTTGATTTTACTAAAAGTCCATTTTATAAAACTGATATTGCAGAAAATCAAGGATGTCTAGTTAGCGTAGGTCTGCAAATAAAGGCTGCCAAGTTTTCTTCAATCACTCCTTTAAAACTAAAATTTGAAAAACAAATAGTTTACAATTCTGGAGATATCGCCGTCATTTTAAAACCAGAATCAACCACAATTAGGATTCTTGGTAGCGGTCCTATCAAATAGTCTCATTTAATTAAATCAAAATTTATCATATTTTATGCGCGGATTGATGATGGGTAGGTTTCAGCCTTTCCATTTGGGACATTTAGATTTGGTTAAACAAATTCTAGATCAATGCGATGAGGTAATAATTGCAATTACTAGCTCACAATTCAATTACTTGGAAAAAGATCCTTTCACAGCTGGTGAGCGAATTGAAATGATACATGATTCATTAAAAGAATCTGGAATTAATTTATCTAGATGTTTTATTATATCCATTGAAAATCAATTCAATATTGCAACATGGTCATCTTTTCTAAAATCATCTTTGCCTCATTTTGATAAAGTATACAGCGGAAATGATTATGTCAAAATGTTGCTATCTGATTCCACAATTGATGTAATTACACCAAAATTTCTAGAAAGATCACAATACAACGCATCTCATATACGCCAAATGATCATATCTGATGAAAACTGGCAAGCCCTAGTTCCTGTGGCAGTTGTTAAATTTTTACAAAAGATTAATGCCAAAAAAAGACTAGAAGTTATATCGAAATCTGATACAAAACCTACTGAGCACTAATGAAACCAATACGCGCTTGCCCAATTTGCCCCAATTGTGGCTCAAAAAGATTTCAACGTCTGCCTGGCGATAAAGTCACAGTAAAGTGTCGTGGTTGCAACAAAATTATTGAAATCTGAAATTCTATAGTTAATATTTGCAATATTTTGAGTAATTATATGGCAAAAACATGGAAGGATAAAGACATCAGCTTAGATCCATTAAAAGATCAAACAATTGCTGTAATTGGTTATGGAATTCAAGGAGATGCTCAAGCAAACAACATGAAAGATTCTGGTCTTAACGTAATTGTTGGTTTAAAGAAAGGTGGAAACAGCTGGAAAAAAGCAGAATCTGATGGTCATAAAGTAATGTCTGTATCTGATGCATGCAAAAAAGCCGACATTATTCACGTTTTACTTCCAGATATGATCCAATCAGAAGTTTACAAAGCTGAAATTGGACCTAATCTCTCTAAAGGAAAAGCGTTATCATTTTCACATGCAGCTGCAATTCATTGGAAATGGATTGATGCTCCAAAAGATATTGATATTATTATGGTTGCACCGAAAGGACCTGGCTCCAAAGTACGAGAGACGTATCTTGAAAACTTTGGTACACCATCAATTGTTGCAGTACACCAAGATTTCACAGGAAAAGCTTGGGATAGAACACTAGGAATTGCAAAGGCAATTGGTAGTGCACGTGCAGGATTAATTCAAACTACATTCAAAGAAGAAGTTGAAACTGATTGGTTTGGAGAACAAGCAGATCTTTGTGGTGGCGCTGCATCTATGGTACAAGCTTCATTTGAGACTCTAGTTGAAGCAGGTTATCAGCCAGAGATTGCATATTTTGAGGTATTACACGAACTAAAATTAATTGTAGATATGATTCAAAGATATGGAATCAATGGAATGTGGAGACGTGTTAGTGAGACTGCAAGATATGGTGGTTTAACACGAGGCCCAATGGTAATTACTAGCGAAAGTAAAGACAACATGAAAAAAGTTCTAAAAATGATACAGGATGGAACCTTCAATAAAGAATGGATTAGTGAATATCAAAAACATGGTAAAGACTCATTTGATAAATACATGAAAGAGACCGAAGCACATCAAATTGAAAAAGTTGGAAAGCAAATGCGTAAGATGATGTGGCCTGATTCTACAGAATAAATTTTTATAATTTTCTTAATTTTGAAACTCCATTGGTGATATGATCAATTATTTCATTTAATGGTGTACCTGGACCAAACACCTCATCAACACCTGATTTTTTAAGATCTTTTTTATCTATTTCAGGTATTACGCCACCTCCGACTACTAGTACGTCTTTGATTCCTTTTTTGTTTAATGCCTGAACTACTCTTGGAAATAATGTTCCATGTGCGCCATTAAGTAAACTCATTGCAATTGCATCGACATCTTCATCTTCGGCAATTTGTGCAATTCTGTCCGGGGTTGCAAATAGACCCGAATAAATTACTTCCATCCCTGCATCTCTAAATGCTCTACATAATACCAATGCTCCTCTATCGTGGCCATCCAAGCCCAACTTGGCAACTAGAATCTTAACACGTCTTGAAGCAGTTTTTTGTTTCATATCTTGTGGTTGTTATTCATTATTTTAAAGGCTTTATTTGATTTTCGACACCTCAAAACTATGCGGGAAATTACCTTTGAATGTTTGATTAAGTTTTTTTAAAATAACATTAGATATGTATCTAAAAATTAAATGGCTGTAATGCTTGCCATCACGTTTTGTCTTATGGCCTTTAAATGATTTTTTTGTTTTTCAGTTAACTCTTGTTTTTGTAATAGCATATCTACATGAACTAGTAAAGGTACAAGGGAATCTGTATTCACTACAGGTAATTGTGCATCATCAGCCTGTTTTTTACGCTCTCTTTCTAATTCCTCTAAAAGTGCTTTTTCTTGTCTTGCCTCTTTATCTTTAAACAATTTATCTTCTTCAAGAATTTTGATTTTATCTAATAATATCTGATTCATCTCAGTAGCCAACATTGCAAGCTGTGCTTTTTCTTTTAGATTATGTTCTTGATTTTTTTCTCTAATTTTTTCCACGTTAATTTTTGGCTTATTTCCTGTCATTGATTGGAATTGTTTTACTCTTATTTCATTGAGCTTTTTTTGATTCAATACAACTCGATTATGAAACTGAGCACTAATTTTTTCTAAAGATTCATAATCATCAATCATATTTTTTACAACATGATATTGCATAAAATGATATCGTTTAAGATTTTTTGAAAGTTATAGTTCATGCAGATGTATTTTTAATTAATACTTGCATTTGATTTATCTTTCCTATGGATAAATATCTGGAAACATTGTAAATGCACTGTTAACTTTTTTTATTACTTTTTCCACATCTATGTCTCTTTGTGCTGAAATTAATACCAGATATTCCTCAGTTGGAATGCTAATCATTGTAACCTTTCCTCTTCTAGAGGCAATATAGTCAATAGGACCTAACTCCTTATCAAAATCTTTTCTCATTAGATATTCTAATGTTAATTGAATATACATTCTACTGTCATTAGGATGAGTCAAATATGATTTGGCATTTTTTTTAAAACCTCTAGCTATTCTCTTTCCAATTTTGTCTAATACTCCGACAAATCTAATCATAGGTAATTCCATTACCTTGTTACATGATTCATCTAGTGCCTTAATTATTTCTGGGTTTGTCACATCTATTTTCAAAAATGCTCAGTTAAAAACATGAGTTACAATTTGTACCTGTGGAGAATACTAAATTTTCCTTTTTATGTCAACATTTTTGCTTTTTAGAAATTTAGATAAAGCGCTAGAAAACTACTTCATCTGTGAAGGTAATTCCATCAAATTATGTCCTTGAATTTGAGCCTATTTTCAAAAATTTTACCTTCCATGGCAAAGAAACCATTACTGTAGGCTGCAAAACTCCTGTAAATTCTATACTCCTTCATTGTGCTGAGATCAAAATCAAATCATGCACTGTACGACAAAATGGGATGTCTCAGCAAGCAACTACTAAAATAAATTCAAAAAATGAAGAATTAACAATTATAATTAAAAATAAAGTTAAAGGTACTTTTTTTATTGATATTGAATTTATTGGTCAGTTAAATGATCGTTTGCTTGGATTCTATCGAAGTCAATACAGACAAAATGGTAAAACAAAATATCTTGCAACTACACAGTTTGAGGCAGCTGACGCAAGAAGGGCGTTTCCATGTTGGGATGAACCTGAGGCAAAAGCAACATTTGATATTTCTATCATTGCTGAAAACAAATTTACTGCCATTTCAAACATGCCAGTAACATCTAAAAAAAGACTAAAAAATAAAACTGTCTACACGTTTGCAAAAACTCCAATAATGTCTACATACCTTATTTATCTTGGTGTTGGTGAATTTGAATATCTTACAGGTAAGATTGGTAAAGTTCAAGTTCGTGTAATTACAACAAAAGGAAATAAGTCTAAAGGAAAATATTCATTGGAATTGGGAAAGAAACTCCTTTTATCTTATGAGAAATATTTTGGAATAAAATATCCATTGCCTAAATTAGATTTGATTGCAATACCCGACTTTGCAGCAGGTGCGATGGAAAACTGGGGTGCTATAACGTTTAGAGAAACAATTCTTCTTTATGATCCAAAGACATCATCAACTAGAACAAAACAATACATTGCTGAAGTTATCTCTCATGAAATTGCACATCAGTGGTTTGGAAATTTAGTTACTATGAAATGGTGGAATGATCTGTGGCTAAATGAAAGTTTTGCAACCTTTATGGCAACAAAATTTGTAGACAAATTTTATCCTGAATGGGATTTATGGGATCAATTTGTTGATGATGCGATGAACAATGCAATGGCTCTAGATTCGCTCAAAAATACTCATCCAATTGATGTTAAAGTTAATTCTACATCTGAAATTCGGGAAATATTTGATGCCATTTCTTATGATAAAGGTGGATGTGTTTTAAGAATGCTAGAACACTATGTTGGAGAATCAAATTTTCAAAAGGGATTAAAGCAATACCTTGCTAATTTCAAATACAAAAATGCTGAAGGTAAAGATCTTTGGGATGCAATTGGAAAAATTTCTAAAATGCCAGTTCGTGCAATGGTTCAGACATGGTTAAAGCAACCTGGATTCCCTGTAGTTGAGATAGAAAAACAAGATTCTACATTACATCTCAAACAGAGACGTTATGTTTTAGAATCTGATAAAAAATCAAACAAAGGTTTGTGGTCAATTCCACTCTCTGTAGGTTTACAAGATGAATTGTTTCAAAAACTATTTACAAAAAAATCAATGTCTGTAAAATTACCAAAGAATAGTCTAGGTTTTGTAGCTAATTTTGGAAGAAAAGGATTCTATCGTGTAAAATATGATGAAGGTACTTTGATAGACCTTAAGATGCTAGTAGACCAAAAACAAATTCCTGCAATCGATAGATGGGCAATTCAAAATGATCTGTTCTCATTATGTGTTTCTGGTGACGAGACAGTACGTAACTATCTTGATTTCTCTGATGCGTATTATGATGAAGACAGCTATTTAGCAACAGTAAATGTAGCACATAATCTATCTTCTTTGTATTTTAGAGCATTTGATGAAGACTTTTCTGATCAAATTAGAAATTATACGGTAAAATATCTAAAGAAAATTTTACATGATTTTGGATGGGATCCTAAAAAAACTGATAAACACACAGATGCTCTCATGCGTGGGTTTGTAATTTTTACATTGGGTAAATTAGATGACGAAGAAGTAACAATTGAATCTGAAAATCGATATAAAGAATTCATGAAAAACCAAAACTCTCTTTCTCCTGACCTAGTTGAGCCTGTATGTTCTGTAATGGCATGGAACGGTAATTCTAAAACCCATGATGAATTAACTCATCTTTATAGAAATGCAAAATCTACTGAAGAGAAACTTCGCTTCCTTGGAGCAATGTGTAGTTTTAAGGATCCAAAATTACTGCTTAAATCATTGAATTTCTCTCAAACATTTGAGGTACGTTCTCAAAACATGCAGCTCCCAATCATGAAGGTTGCAGGAAATCCTTATGGTAAAAAGATACTTTGGCCTTGGCTAAAGAGTAATTGGCCAAAACTAAGTAAAAAAGTTGGTCGTGGTAATCCTCTGTTTAATAGAATTGTTGCAAGTATTTCATCAATTGCTGATGATTCTATGGAAAAAGAGATTCGTCAGTTCTTCAAAAAGAATCCTACTCCGGGAACTGAAAGAACTCAAGAACAAACTCTTGAGAGGATTAGAATTAGTTCTAAATTCTTACGAAATATGAGAAAAGAATTTTCATAATTAATATGGCAAAAATTATTCCTTTGATTTCTATTGCGATAATTACTGTATTGGGTTTGTTTTTTATTTTTGATTCTGGTTCTAATCATGATGTTTTAAAATCTACATTTGAAATTGATGCCACCTATTATGACGGATACGTTGAAATTTCATATCTTGATAAAACTTCAAAGACAAATCATGTAGTGCTTGAAGTTTTGGGAATGGATGAATCTTTTCAAAAGACTATATCTAGTTCTAAATTTGTAGAGATAGTTCCTTTTCCAATACTCCCAAAACATGGTTGGCAAGTTCACCCTGTTACATTTTTAATAGATCATCAAGACTTAGGTAAAGTTTCTCTAAAAACTGAAATTCACTCATTTGGAGAAGATGCGCCTCAGATTATCTACGGTTCTCCCTAAGATCACACACAAGATTTTATTGCAGCTAACAAAAATTATCTTATATTGGATATTTCTGATTTAAAAAAAGGCAAGAGAGGCGCAATTGCCAAAGCCATTAGTATCGTTGAAAACAATCCTTCTGAAGCAAAAAAATTACTTAAAAAAATATACAAAGATACTGGCAATGCCTCCATCATTGGAATCACAGGACCTGCAGGCGCTGGAAAAAGTTCACTAATTAACAAAACATCTGTTGCATTAAAGAAACTAAAAACAAAACCTGCAGTTCTTGCAATAGACCCTACAAGTCATGTGACTGGTGGTGCAATACTTGGAGATAGAGTTAGAATGACTGAATCTACTGACTCTGGAACTTATATCCGTAGTATTGCTTCAAGAGGTGCAACTGGTGCAGTTTCAAGATCACTTAGAAATAGTATTAGAATTTTAGAATATGCTGGATTTAATCCAATAATAATTGAAAGTGTTGGAGCAGGCCAAACTGAAGTCGAAATTTCAAACATTGCAGATATCACAGTTGTTGTCTTTAATCCAAACACAGGTGATAGTATTCAAACCATAAAGGCAGGTCTTACTGAAATTGGAGATATCTATATTGTTAACAAGAGCGACCTTGATGGCGCCAATCAACTCTTTGATGCAATTCGTGAGTATATCGGCTCTACCAATTTGAATCCTGTATTTTTGAAGACATCGGTCAAAAAAAACTCTGGAATATCAGAATTTGCCAAAACTCTAAAAGAAATGATGAATACAAAAAATAAAAACAAACATGATAAAGATATGCTAAGATTGGAAACCGAATTAAAAGATATTATTTTAAATAATATGAGTGAAAAGATCGAATTGATGTTAAGTTCTGATAAAACATTCTCAAAATACCTCAAAAAAATACAATCAAAAAAGATGGATCCTTTTGAAGCTGCTGATAAAATTACAAAGTCGTTGGTAAAGTGAAAAAGATGGTAAAAAAACAAACTAGTAAAAAAACA
This sequence comes from Nitrosarchaeum sp., assembly GCA_018334095.1. Lineage (GTDB taxonomy): Archaea > Thermoproteota > Nitrososphaeria > Nitrososphaerales > Nitrosopumilaceae > Nitrosarchaeum. Next base: position 141,428 of record JAGXTE010000058.1, on the reverse strand, counting down.
CCATCAAAGAATTTTGTTACTGATTCAAATTTTCCAGTAAAACGAATTTACCAAAGATCATCTAAAAAATATGTTAAAGAAGATTCTGGAGTCTATCCATATACTCGTGGAATTCATACAGAAATGTTTCGTGAACGATTTTGGACAATGAGGCAGTACTCTGGTTTTGGTGATGCAAAATTAACTAATGAACGATTCAAGTTCATGCTTGAAAAAGGACAAACTGGACTCAGCATGGCTTTTGATCTTCCAACCCAAATAGGACATGATCCTGATTCTACTCCCGCTGAAGGTGAAGTAGGAAAGGTCGGTGTTTCTATTGCTTCACTTAAAGATATGATGATTGCATTTGATGGAATTCCTTTGGGCAAAGTTAGTTCTTCTATGACAATCAATTCTACAGCGTCAACATTACTTGCATACTATATTGTAGTTGGCGAATCACAAGGATTCAAAAGTACTGAATTAAGAGGAACAACACAAAATGATATTTTGAAAGAATACATTGCAAGAAACACTTACATCTATCCCCCAAAACCGTCAATGAGATTAATCGGTGATATGATAGGATACTGTGCTGAAAAAGTTCCACAGTGGTATCCTGTTTCAATTTCTGGATATCATATGAGAGAAGCTGGATGCACTGCTACTCAAGAAATTGCATTTACAATTGCAAATGCTATTGCATATATTCAAACATGCATTGATCGAGGATTAAAAATTGATGACTTTGCACCAAGACTATCGTTTTTCTTTTGTTGTACAATTGAGTTCTTTGAAGAGGTTGCAAAGTTTAGAGTTGCAAGAAAAGTATATGCAAAAATCCTAAAAGAAAAGTTTCATGCAAAAGATCCTCGTTCATTACAACTAAAATTCCATACTCAGACAAGTGGAGAATCATTAACTGCTCAACAACCCGACAATAACATTGTACGTGTTGCTATACAGACAATGGCCGCAGTAATTGGTGGCACTCAGTCACTTCATACTAATTCTAGAGATGAGGCACTGGCCTTACCTACACAAGAATCTGCAAAAATTGCTCTTAGAACACAACAAATTGTTGCACATGAGAGTGGAGTAACTAAGACTGTTGATCCGATGGCAGGCTCTTACTATCTTGAAGAATTATGTGACCAAATTGAAGAAAATGTTTGGAAATATCTTAAACAAATTGAAAAAATGGGAGGTTCCATTAAGGCAATTGAAAAAGGCTTCTTCCAGTCAGAAATCCGACAAAATGCATATCGTCTTAAAAAAGAAGCAGATGCTGGAGACCGAGTAATTGTAGGTGTAAACAAATACTCTGAGATAGAAGAAAAACCTCCTGAATTACTAAGAATTGATGATAGAATTGAAATTCAACAAAAGAAAGCCCTCAAAGAACTTAGAGCAACTAGGGACAACAAGAAACTCGAAAAAGCATTATCTGCAATGAAAAGTGCAGCTGATACTGATGAAAATTTGATGCCATACATTATTGCATCTGCAAGAGCATTTGCTACCACCGGAGAAATCAGTAATACGTTTAGAGAAGTGTTTGGTGAGTATCGTCCAAAAGAAGTATTTTAATTGGCAAATTGATTTTTACTGATAATCCTTATTTTGTCACAATTTTAATCTAATAATGTAATGCCATGAACAATACATTAGGTGTAATAATTAATAGACTGTCTGTAGGTTTTTTATTTGCAGTTGTTTATCAAATAGTTGTAGCTTCTGCAACATATCTTTTATCAATTCCATTATCTGGAAATATTTCTGACCTATTTTTAGGAATCAAAAAAGCTGATTCTGAAGGATTTTTGTTGATTTCATGGTGGATAATATCTACCATAATTATTACTCTGATCTCTCTGATCATTGTAAAACATAAAAATTATTTTTCAGTTTACAAAAATGAGAAAAACATAGACATTCCGTCGAAAATTTCATTTCTTACCGTTATTGTTATTGGTTCAATAATATCGTTCATGTTTTTTTTGATGGATTCTGCCATTGGTATTTTTGTGCCTTCTAATTCAGCTGCCGATGTTCAGGCAATTTATGAATCTGCACTTGATGGCAACTTCATTCCCTTTTATTTCAGTGTTTTATTTTCTCTTTTAACTGGATTTATCATAGTTGGAGTTGCAGCTAAAACATCCAAGGTCTCAAAAATAACCAGCGATTTTGGAGTTAATAATTTCTCTTACCTTTCTAAATTTCTAACCAAGAAAAAATCAAACCGAATTACTATGACTGATACAATCGGTTTTCGTCCAGGTGCATTAATTCACATTGGAGAAAAAAAGGTAGAACACATACGAATTGATCTTTTTGAGTATGATGAGAAAAATGTGACAGAAATACAAAATGCCACCATTGAAGCATGTTTAGAATCTAAACATAAACTAAATGTAACTTGGATAAACATAATTGGAATACATGATCCTAAAATAATTGAAAAATTTGGTAATGCGTTTGGTGTGCATTCTTTACATCAATCAAATATCATGAATACTGAACTTAGACCGTCAATTGATATTCATGAAAACTATATTTTTTTGATGCTAAAAATGCCTCATTTTAATGAACAAAGTGGAAAAATTGACTTAGAACAAATTTCGTTTGTAATATCGAAATATCATCTACTAACATTTCAAGAAATCGAAGCAGATTTTTTTGATCAAATTCGTAAAAGACTGCGAGAAAATATTGGTAAAATCCGAACACTGCAAACTGATTATCTTGGTTATGTATTGCTTGATGCAATTATAGATAGTTATTTTTTAGTTTTAGAGAAAATAAGTGATATCTCAGAAAATTTAGAAGATGAGCTTATGACTAATCCAAGTACAAATACATTACATACGCTACAATTTCTAAAACGTCAGATGATCTTATTGAGAAAGTCTGTTTGGCCTGCTAGAGAGGTTTTGGATAATCTACAACGTAGTTCCACTTCTCTTATTTACGATGAAACTAAAACATACTTGCGTGATGTTTACAACCATGCTGTTCAAGTGATTGATACTACTGAAGGGTTACGGGATGTAGTGGGTAGTCTTTTGGATACATATCTTTCTAGTGTGAGCAATAAGATGAATGAAGTTATGAAAACTCTAACTGTTATTGCAAGTATTTTCATTCCAATCACTTTCATTGCAAGTATCTATGGAACTAACTTCGAGTACATTCCTGAATTAAAATGGTATGGAAGCTACTTTGTAATGATTGCAGGTATGGGAGTTACCGTTCTTATAATGCTGATTTGGTTTAAGAAGAAAAAATGGGTCTTTACAAAATGAATCGACTTTACATTTTAAATCTCAAATAAATCTAAATACTCTAAATTGTAGATATGTTTTAGATGAAAATAGATCATATTGCAATTGCAGTAAATGATGTAGAAGAATCTGCTAAAATATACCAAGAAGCATTAGGAGTAGATGAAGTTGAATTTGAAACAGTAGAGACTGAAGGCGTCAAGGTTGCAATAATCCATCTTGAAAATGGAAGAATCGAATTGATGCAACCAACTAATGATGCTAGTCCAATTAAGAAATTTCTTGATAAAAAAGGGCCAGGTCTTCATCATATGGCATTAGAGACTGATAACATTGAAGGCGAAGTTTCAAGAATGGAAGGATGTGGGATTCAATTCCTAGGAAAAATTAGACCTGGTTCTGCTGGAACTAAAGTCACATTCATTCATCCAAAGTCACTTAACGGCGTTCTTGCTGAACTATGCTCTCATCCAAATTGATTTTAATTTTTAATTAAATAATAAAAATAAAAAATAAATTTATCAAGAATTATCTGATTCTTGAATTTGTTTTAAGATGTTATTCATGTCGTGTACCATCTTTTTTTGCTCAATGATGTTCTTTGAACTTACAAAGTCCTTTTGTATCTCAGAAAGCTTGTTTTTTAGATTCACAATTTGTTCTGATTGTGAAATTGGTTTTAGTCTTTCTGCAGTTATTGGTGAGATCTCACTTGCAGATACCTTTACTTTTGTGATGACTGCTTCACAATTATAACAAGGTGCATTTAGATCATCTTCTACTCTTGGTAGTTTACCATTTGCATCAAAATATGACTGTGTTTTTTTGTCAGTGAAGTTATGTTTGATATTCAAATCTTTTATGACATTTAGCATTTCAATTTTGGTCATCTTTGCATATTTTGAATATTCCTTCATTGCATCAAAATATGTGCCACCATTTTTGAGAACTGTGTCTCTAGCATCTTTTGCAAGAGTTATCTTGGCATTGAGGTAATCAAATTGATCCCAGTAAATTCCTTGATGAGTGGCATTAAATCCTGATACATATTTTGCAAAAGCGTTTCTTGGTGTAAACTCTTCATATGTGTCATTCATTCTAGCCACAGCTTGGTCTAAACTGGCTTGAGCAGCTACTCTTTGCTCATTGATATGTTTTTGATATTCGTCCTCTTTCTGTTCTTTTTCTTTTATGACTGCAAATTGTTTTCTTGCAATTTCAATATTCTTTAGGATGTTTTTTGTAATTGGATTGTTTTCTAAGTCATTTCCTTGGATTTTTGTGAACTTTGTGTCTGTTTCAGCATAAGATTGACTCGATGAAATCGAGATTGTAATCATTATGCTAAAAAGCATTACGAACAGTGTTTTTCTAAGCATTGATTTTACAACTATGTTTTTAGAATATCTAGTCTGCTGAGAATTTCTACTGATGATTGATACTAATTGTTTTAATAGTGATTTTTCAGAAAATTTTTGAAATATGGGATTATTCCATCATCTTTAACGTGTCTGATGCCGTAATTATTCCAATTATCTTTGATTTTTTTGATACTAGGATACATTTTGAATACCTGATTAATGGAACAAGAATATTTGCTGGTGTGTCATAATCTACAATTGGTGGGACTGGCTCCATTGTGTCTGCTAGTTTTGCATTTTTTAATTCTGATTCTCCTACATCTGCAAGATGTTTAACAATCCCATCTTCAGATATGACTCCAACAAGTTCATTTCCATTGAAAATAGGAATCTGACTGATTGATGATTCATGCATTTTTTTAATTGCATCATGTAAAGTGTTGGTTGGCTTTAATTTTACAACATCTTTACTACAGAAATCTCCAGCTTTATGAGATGATGATTTTCCTTCTAAATTTGCAAGACTGTCAAACACTTTTTTTGCAGTATCATAACTTGGTTGACTTCTACCTGACTCTATTTGGTTAATCATTGACGTGCTTACTCCAACCATTGTTGCAAGCTGTTTTTGTGTAATCCCTATCTTTAATCTCATTTGTTTAATGGAATCAATTCTTGGTAGCACTTCGTATTATGATGTGATTTACTAGTTTTAAAATGTGTTTTAAGCGGTTATTTTCTTTTAGACTTGTTTTTTCTAACTTTCTTTACTGATTTTTTAGCTGCCTTCCTTACTGGTTTTCTTGATGCTTTTTTTGCCGATTTCTTTACTGATTTTTTAGCTGCCTTCCTTACTGGTTTTCTTGATTCATTTCCTTTCTTTGGTTGTTCAATTGCTGCCTGAGCTGCTGCTATTATTGCAATTGGAATTCTATGTGGTGATGCGCTAACATAACTCAGCTTTGCATTGTGGCAGAATTTAATTGAATTAGGGTCTCCTCCATGCTCACCACAAATTCCTATCTCCATATCCGGTTTGATACTCCTACCCAATGAGATGCCTATTTTCATTAAACTTCCAACTCCGTTTACATCAATTGATTGGAATGGGTTTCTCTCTAGAATCTCTTTATCCATGTATTCTGGCAAGAATTTTCCTTCAACATCTTCTCGACTAAAGCTAAATGTTCCTTGTGTAAGATCATTTGTTCCAAAGCTAAAAAATTCGGCAGTACTGGCAAGTTCATTTGCAGTCAAAGCTGCTCTGACAACTTCAATCATCGTTCCAAAATTAATTTTTAGTTTCATATTGTATTTTGATTCCATTTCTTTTTTGATATTGTCGTAGATTTTTTTAATATGGTTTAATTCAGCAATACTGCTAATTTGCGGAATCATGATTTGAGGATGAGCGTCTACTTTGTTTTTTGCCAATTCTGCCGCTGCTTCAAACACTGCTCTTATTTGCATCTCATAAATTTCTGGATATGTGATTCCAACTCTTACTCCTCTATGCCCCATCATGGGATTAATTTCGGCAAGTTCTTTTGCTCTTTTTAGTAATATTTTTGCTTTCTCTAACTCCACTGTTTCGTTTTTCTGTTCTAGTTTGTGGATTTTTTGATTTAGCTCTTCTGGATTCGGTAAAAATTCATGTAATGGTGGATCTAATAATCTGATTGTAACTGCATATCCTTCCATTGCTTTTAGTATTTCAATGAAATCACTTTTTTGTAATTCTCCTAATTTTGTTAGAACTTTTTTTCGCTCTTCAATGTTTTCTGCCATGATCATATCTACAAATAATCCAATTCTATCACTTCCATTGAACATTCTTTCTGTTCTGCATAAGCCGATACCGTGACCTCCGAACTCTCTTGCTAATCTTGCTCCATCAGGAGTATCGGCGTTTGCTCTAATGCCTATTTGTTTTACTTTTTGTGCCCATTCAAGTATCGTCTTAAAATCTTCTGTGATTTTTGGTTCTGTTGTTGGAATTTCTCCCAAGTAAACTGAGCCTGTGCTGCCATCAATTGTAATTGCATCTCCTTCATGAACTATTTTATCATCTACGCTGAATTGTTTATTGTCGTAATCAATTCTCAAATCTGAACAACCAACAATACATGGTTTACCCATACCCCTTGCTACCACTGCAGCATGGGATGTTTTTCCACCTCTGCTTGTAAGAATTCCTACTGATTCAAAAAATGCTGGAACGTCTTCAGGTTTTGTCTCTTCTCTGACCAGAATTACTTTGGCTCCATTTTCACCCATAGCAGTTGCTCTTTTTACGTCAAGTACTGCTATTCCACTTGCTGCTCCTGGTGATGCGGCTATTCCTTTTACAAGTAACGTGTAATCTTTAATAGATTTTGAATCAATTGTTCTATGGAGTAGTTGTTCTAATTGCTCGGCGTGTAATCTAGTAAGTGCTCTATTTTTATCAATTAATTTTTCATTAACCATATCTACCGAAGTCTTTACCATTCCAACTGCATTCATTTTTGCATTTCTTGTTTGCAATAAATAAAATGCCCCACGTTCAATTGTAAACTCTATATCTTGCGGTTCTTTGTAATGCCTTTCTAATCTTTCACATGTCTGTTCTAATTGTTTGTATGATGCTGGCATTTCAATTTTCATTTCATCGACTGGTTTTCCAGTTCTAACTCCTGCTACCACATCTTCTCCTTGTGCGTTCACTAAATATTCCCCAAAAATATGTCTAGTTCCATCTCCTGGGTTTCTTGTAAAAACAACTCCTGTAGCACTATCATTGCCCATATTTCCAAATGCCATTGAAACTACATTTACGGCAGTTCCATCTGCAATATCTTTTGTAATGTTATTTCTCTCTCTGTATACAATTGCTCGTTCTCCCATCCAACTTCCAAACACTGCTTTAATTGCTAATTCTAATTGCTCAAAAGGATCAGAAGGAAATGGATTCCCTGTATGTTTTTCACAAATCTTTTTGTATTCTGTAACAACTGATTTCAATGATTTTTCATTTAATGCGCTATCTGCTTGTACTGCTTGATTTAATTTTGCATTTTCTAAAACTACGTCAAATTTTTTATCATCAACACCAAATACCACTTTGCCAAATAATTGAACAAATCTTCTGTAAGAATCCCATGCAAATCGTGGATTGTTACTTTTCTTTGCTAGACCTTCAACTGTTTCATCATTTAATCCCAAATTCAAAATAGTATCCATCATTCCTGGCATGGATATTGCAGCGCCTGATCTTACTGAAACTAGTAATGGGTTTTCTTTAGAATTCCATTTCTTTCCAGTTCTTTTTTCAATTTTTGCAATATTCTTTTTTACTTCTATCATCAATGTTTTTGGCAATTTTTTACCGTTTTGATAGTACTCGTTACAGACTTGGGTAGTAATCGTAAATCCTGGAGGTACTGGTAATTTGAGTTGGGTCATTTCACATAGACCTGCTCCTTTTCCACCTAGGAGCTTCTTGTTTTTCCCGTCTCCTTCATCATAAAAGTAAACCTGTTTCATTTTATCTAGATTATCAAATCAAAATCAGGGGTTTTTAAAGCATTGCCTTGAAGCAGATTTTCTAAACCATGCCTCTCTGAAAGACCAGTCACTGGATCGATTTTATGATTTTTAGAATATGAGATTAAAATAAAAAAAATGTAAGATAAAAAATATCTTATATTGTTACTTTTTCTTTGCTGCTGATTTTTTTGCTGCTGCTTTTTTCTTTGCTGCCATGATTGACGTGTTATTTTACTTTGATTTCTATATGGTACATCAAACAAATTACACCATGTTTACAATATTTAAAAAATGTTTTTTCTCTAAAACATATCTGATCGATAAAAAGATAAATTAATTCAACTCTGTTATTTTTCATGGTAAAACCAATTCCAGATGGATACCACTCTGTTACTCCTACTTTGACTATTCGTGGTGCATCTGACGCAATAGAATTTTACAAAAAAGCATTTGACGCAAAAGAAGTTTACAGATTTCCAGGACCTGATGGCAAATCAATCATGCATGCAGAAATAAGAATTGGAGATTCTGCCATTATGCTTTGTGATGAAATGCCTGAGATGGGATGTCTATCCCCCAAATCAACAGGCGGACCTAGTGGAACAATCTACTTGTATGTGGATGATGCTGATTCTGTTTTTAGCAACGCTGTTTCAGTTGGTGCCCAATCTATAATGCCTCTTATGGATGGATTTTGGGGAGATCGAATTGGGATGTTGGTAGATCCGTTTGGTCATAGATGGACTGTTGCTACCAGAAAAAAAGAAATGTCTCTTGAGGAAATTCAAAAGGCTGCTGCTGAATTTATGAAAGGCAATCTCAAATAAATTTTAAATTAAAAATACTAAAAAGTTATCTTTACCGTTTTAATTGACACTGTTTTTTCCAATAGCTGTTTTTTATCAATTTGATTAAAATAATCAAACAAATTTTCATGAATTAATATTTTGTTTTAAATAATAATTATTGTTAGATATATCGTTATGGCAGTGGCTTATGTTTTGATTAACTGTGAACTTGGTAAGGAAGAATCTGTAATTGAAAATCTTAAGCATATTGATTCTGTCAAAGAGGTACAGGGTACATTTGGGGCGTATGATATTCTTGCAAAAATGGAACATGCTGAAAAAGAGAAACTACGTGAAATGATCATTTGGAGTATTCGAAAAATGGATCATATACGTTCAACGCTTACTCTTGTAGGAATAGAGGGACAAAACTAGAATATGTCTAAAGCATATGTTTTACTATCTAATGAATCTGGAACAGAAGATTCCGTTTTGTCATATCTGAATCATATTGAAAGTGTAAAAGAGGCACATGGAACTTTTGGTTCTTATGATATTTTGACAAAACTTGAATCAAATGACGAGCAAAAAATACAAAATGATATTTCACACGGAATCAGAAAAATCAAAAAAATTTCTTCCACTTTAACATTATTGGTAAATGAAAAGTTAAGTTTTAAAAAAATAACAAATAGTGAAAAAGAGATTTTAGATAAATATATGGCTCAAGCTTTTGTAATTATTCATTGTAATAGATCCAATGAATTGCCAATTTTACAGGAATTAGAAAAAATACCCGAAATATTGGAGGCTGATAATCTAATTGGTTCTTTTGAAATAATTTGCAAATTGGCAGCTCCTACTTATAACGAGATTTCAGATATCATTAGTAAAAAAATACGAAAGATTCCAAACATTAAATCTACAATTACTCTTAATGTAGTTGGGAATCAAGGTTTTACTAAATAATTCTAGTGATAAATCAAATACGGCATTTTATCTTTGGTGTCTGGAGTTGGATTTGAACACTGCCCACATTTTGGTCTGATGATTTCGGCATCGAAATCAACCTCTCCAATTGCTTTGTCACATGTAACACACCTAATTGTTTTAGTGTCGTAGATATTCAAATTCTAACCTCCTGTTACTGTATCAAATAACACACATTCGCATTCATCACGATTTCCACTTTACATCTATCCCCCACATGAAATACAAATCCACCTTCCATCATTATCTTTGTGACTTTTTGAACCTAGAGGATATTCACATTTTAGAATCTCATGCATGCTCTAATTATGAATCCATAATATTATAATTAATATTTAAAATTCTTTAAAATTGTTTACTTATGTCAATATTAATTGTATATTTGTTAATATTTTATACAATCGATAATAAATTCCAATTGAATCAATATTTTGCATGAAAGATAAAAAAGAACGAGATAAAGAAAAACTAAAAGAAAAAATGGATAAAAACGAAGTAATGGCATTCACTTGATATCCCGTTTGGAATCTATTGAGATATCTACAAAGCTAATCTTGATTAAGGATTTGAAACAACACTGATACATCTTTTACAATATGCTCTGATCATACACAAAATGATTTTTAATAATGATGAATAATGGTTAACATTTTAAAATTAGATAATGTATATCATCCTATTTAGATTATTATTTTAAAAATAACACTAGAGTAGCTATTGCACTAACTATTCCAATAAAAACTAATGTGTTTCTTATTCCATAATTCAAAGTAATTAATTCACTCATAATTTTTTTATTTAATATCTTGAATTTAAAATATTCTCAATCTGAACTTAAAATTTATTTGGAATTTAATGCTAAATTAAAATTATTTCCATCTTATGATAATCGAAAATCTTCTTTAACACTATTTAATACGATATGTGTTTCTGTATTTTCTACATTTGCTATGGTTGATAGACTTTTAACAAATTTGCTTAGTTCATCTCTGTTTTTGAATTTACTTATAACTAAAATATCTGCTGGACCTGTCACATCATATACTGCACACACATTCTCATTTTCTGCAATTTTACTTTCAATCTCTAACATTTTGCCTTTGGTTGTTTTAACTTCTATTATTGCCGTAAGGTCATACCCAAGTATTTGGTGATCTAATCGTGCAGTATATCCTGTGATTATTTTTTTCTGCTCAAGTTTTTTAATTCTGCTGAGTACTGTGACAGTTGATAATCCAATTTTATGTGCAAGTTGCCTTGCTGATAATCTTGCATCAACAAGTAGGTTCTTGATAATTTTTGTATCCGTCTCATCAAATTCCATGTATTTTGTAGTATGAATAAATATTTAAGATTATACATAAAATGTTAATAAATCTAAAGAAATATCAATATATTACTTATATTTATCTAAAATAACATACATACAATGACTATGTTGATTACTATCCAACTAGAAATTATACAATTTACTGTTAGCACATTGAAATATCCTTTGAAAGATTAAGATGTCTATTTTAAAATTAGATGAAAATGATATTTTTTTGAAAAAAATTCTTGATGCTCCATTGGGGCAAGTAGTTACAGTACTTGGCGAGAACCTGAATTGCAAAATACGTATAGATTTAATCGAACAAAATACTCCAAAACCTGGTACAAAATTTGAAAGAAAAATTGTTGTGTCTGCAGATGGATTGCCGATAATAAGGGCAATAATAAAATTTGATAGAAATCAATTGCCTGGGTTAGTTGTTAATGAATTGCTACAAAAACGAAGTCTTGTAGGTACTATTCTTAATAGATATTCCATTTTAAATGATAAAAAAGTAATCTCTACCAATTTTGATAAGGATAGGAAAAAATTATATCGAATTTATGAGATTCAAAGTCATGGAAGAATTTTATTTGAAATCGATGAAGAAATTAAGTTGGATCATTTAGATCTAATTAGGAAAAAGTATCATCTGTAAATAAAAATTCTATATGAACGTCTAGTTATTTCTTCATTGCATTTGAAAACTCTTCAATTATTTTTGTCCAGTTTTTTGCTTTGATTATTCCACTTGCTACTAAAATTCCATTGGCACCTAATTCTAATGCTTTTGAAACATCTTGACCTGATACAATGCCTGCCCCGCAAAGTAACTTTGTACTGTTTTTTGCATTTTTTACAGCATCTGCAGCTTTGATGATGATCTCTGGTTTCTCATTTGATACTGCTTTTCCTGAACCGATTAGTTCTGGTGGCTCAATTGCAATATAGTCTGGATTGAGTTTTGAATATTTTTTTACCTCTGCAACATCTTTTACACAAACCACTGATATCATTTTTAAATCATGTAGCTTCGCGACAAGATTTGAAACATCTTCACTTGAAATTCTATGTTCACTATGGTTGATCAATGAACCATTTACTTTTGATTTTTTTAATAATTCTGGAATAATATGTCCTGTAGTACTACCAACTTTAGAATTATCTATGTGTTGAGCTAAAATTGGAATTTTGCTATTTGATACTAAACCAATTAAGTGCTGAGGGGGCGCAATTGCAATTTTTACCTTATATTTTTTTGAAACTTTTTCTGCAATTTTAACAAACTTTAGTATTTTATCTCCAGAAATTTCTTCATAGTTTTTACAGTTAATTATGAACACTCTAAGATGTGATTGCTGTTATTTTATAATCTATTGTAAGAACTTTGAGGCTAATTCATGTATTGAATATAGTTATTTTTCATATACCTCTGTGGCTTTTTTATAGTACATAAAAATGAATTTTGTAGCCTTTTGCAATAATTTATTTCAAATATGTTAACTTATTTGACTGTCCCATCATTATAAGGTAAATTTACCTGATAATGGAGATGAATATTGAAAAAATATGGTTACGTTACTTTATTTTCATATCTGTTGGCCTTATCATTTTATCAATTGTAATTTTTAGTTATATTCAATATTTAGATACAAAATATCAATTCGTTGAAGATGATAGATCACTTACCATTGACAGAATTCGACAAAATTTAGATAACCAAGAACAACGAATCCATTTAGTAGGAGAAGCTATTCGTGATATCTATCTTGATTCAGAATATGATAAAGATGGTAACAATGAACAATTTATGATTATTCTCAAAACTTTTCCTAATATAAAAAATATTTTTATCTTAAACGGTGATCAAATAATAGACTCACATCCTAATCAAAGCTTTAAAAATTCTAGCGTTAAAGATATCTTTCAAACTTACTCAGAAAATAATTATTTCAATAATCTGGAGATGTTGGAATTTCCAATAACCCCTGAACTCACAGCTGTAATTGATATTCCTTTTGAATATCTGAACATAGAGCAAACAATACATCAGAAAAATTTTAAATTAATTGTATATGCTCAAGACAAAAAAATCATTCCATTTCAGCTAGAAAGAAATGGTAATGAAATTTACACCGAAAATATTGAATTTACCGATGAACAGCTTGACGATGTAATTTATATCAAAAAAGATACAACGCTATTTGCCTTTGTCGATCACAGGCCAATTAGATTAGAATATGTTCTATGGTATCCATCTCTTGCACAATCTTTCCTGTATTTTGAAATAATTGCAATTATTGTTGGAATATTTCTCTCTGCAATTTTTCCAATTTTATTTATTCGTGCTGAACGATTAAGTAACTTTCTGCAACACAAAACTATCCAATTGCAGGATACCAATAATGACATGAAAATGTCAAATGATATCTTGAAACAAACCCAGAAACTACTCTTAAAATCCAAAGAAAAATTCCAAAATTTCTACAATGTATCTCCTTATGCAACATTCATACTTGATAATGATAAAAAAATAGAATCATATAATGAAAAATTTCAATATATGTTTCAATACCAAAATGATGAACTTGTGGGGCACCCATTTTCATCAATAGTTTCAGATAATGGTCAAAAAGAAGCAAAAAAATATTTTGATGCTCTAGAAAATAGTGGTAAGATTATTGACCAAGAGAACTGGCTAAAGAGAAAAGATGGAACTGAGTTTCCTGTACTTTTTAGTAGTGTGCGTATTCAGGATAGTTCTGATAAACAAAATGGATATCTGTGTATCATCCTTGATCAATCTGAAGCATATCAAATAAAAGAATTAGAGCAAAAGTATAATGCATTATTACAAGAACAGCTAGCCACACTAAAAGAAACTGAAAAACAAAAAGATGAATTTGCATCAATGGTATCTCATGAACTAAAAACACCATTATTTCCAATTAAATTCCATGCAAAAATGATACGAGATCCTGATTTTGGAGAATTAAATGAACAACAAAAAGAATCTCTAAATCAAATTTACTTTAATGCAGAACGTCTTGAAACAATTATCGATGATCTTTTGGATTCCCAAAGAATTGAATTGCATACTATGAAATTCAAACTTTCTGAAATTCATTTATTTCAAATTATGGGTGAAATTTACCATCAAAATGAAATCTATATGCAGGATAAAAATATTTTATTTACAAATGTTACCACTGATGATCTTATCTTCAAAAGTGATCCTGGTAGATTAAATCAAGTTATAACAAATCTGATTAAAAATTCTGTAGATTTTGTGCCTGATATTGGTGGAAAAATTGAGATGGGAGCTTACAAAGAAAGTAATTCTGTTTTATTTTATGTAAAAGATAACGGTATTGGAATTTCAAAAGAAGAGCAAGAACAACTATTTCACAAATTTTATCAAACAGATACATCTGTTACACGAAAACATGGTGGTACTGGTTTAGGCTTATCTATCTGTAAAGGAATCGTTGATAATTTGGGCGGAAAGATTTGGATTGAAAGTACATCAAACATAGGTACGACTGTTTTTATTAACATCCCTATTACTAAGTAAAAATTATTTACTTACACTTAAAAAGCATAATATTTCATACGATTTGAATTGAATGTTATTGTAATAGAGGATAACAAAAGTATTCGTGATATGCTCTGTGCATATATTAATGCAAAAAATCATAATGCAACTTGTGCAGAAAATGGAAAAAATGGTTTAGAACTAATTAAACAAAAAAGTTTTGATGTATTGTTACTTGATCTTGCTATGCCTGTTTATTCTGGATATGATGTAATCAACGATATGATAAAAAATCAACTTATGAATAAAATTAAAGTGGTTGTTCTAACAGCTTCATCAATCTCAAACAATGAAGAAAAAAATCTTCTTCAAAAGGGAGTTAAGCAAATTTGGCGAAAACCAATTGAACCAAATGAGTTAATTTCTGGTTTGGAAAGTTTGAATTCTGTTTGAGATCTTTTACATTTATCATTTTATTGAATTTGTAGCTTTTTCATATCTTTTTTTCATAAATAATACCGTCATCATAAGAAAGATTGCTGCAATGTTTGTGCCAATGATAAATACGTCTGAAACAACTACCCCATAAATTAACCACAAAATTGAGCCTCCTGAAATAAATAACATCAAATATTTTGAAACATCTTTGAGGCTCTTAGTTTTGTACCCTTTGATAATTTGGTCTACCCATCCAGATAAAATTAGTATTCCTGCAGATATCCCCAATATAGTAAGTAAAGTTCCGTCAATTTCCATTATCAATCACTAATTCCAGAAAAATTCGTCTAACCCTGTTTGTTTTGGCTTTCCTAACATGGTTGAAAAATCCAAATCCATTGAAGATGTAATTTGATCCAATGTCGATTCCATAAATTCCATGTATTTCTTTGAATCTATTTCTTCTTTTTTAGCCAGCTCCACAGGTTTGACTCCTGGTTTGTTTATGATTTTGACATACGATATCTTATCTCCTTTTTTTACTTCTCTAATTGATTCAAGCAATTTGGCAGCCCGTATGTGCTGTGGAACTGTCTTGGTATATTCAGATGGTGCTTTGCTAATCATTACATTAAATGTCAAGTCTTGAAGTGGAATCTCCTTTGATTCAACTTTTTTTGCACATGTTGCAATCTTGTTTGTGATAGACAGTTTTGCTTTCTCAAAGTCTTCTATTGTTTGAACTGTTGATAATACATCTAGTAACTCATAAAATAATTTTCTGATAAACGGTGGTGTATGGGATTTTTTTCCAGTTAGACCTTTGACATCTACTGTTCCTGATTTAGTTACTCCGAGATAATTTTTCTTTCTATTACTTAGTACACAGTATCTATACACTTTGTCTATTTCTAGATCAACCCCATGATCTTTTTTTGCTTGTTCTATTACTTTGTGAATTTGTTCATCTGTAGGTTTTTTGATAAATAATGAATCTGTGTCGCCGTATAGTACTTCGATTCCAATTTCTTCACATTTTTTGATTGTTTCTAGAATGGTGAATCTTCCAATTGCAGTTGTTGCTTCTGCTGCAGGAAGAAAATACAATGGAAATATTTCTGCACCCATTACACCATAACTGGCATTTAAAATGACTTTGAGTGCTTGACTGACTACTGTGTATTGCTGTCTTTGTTCATCAGTTAACGTCTCTTTTTTTGAGAGGCTTTTGTAGTAATTTACTCTTAAATCTCGCAACGATCCGATGATTATTGCCGTTAGTCCATTTCGTTTGGTACATGCCCAATGATTAGTTTGAGGAATAGTATTTTTTTTACATTCGCTATGTGAACACCTTACAGTTTCATATGATATGTTTCTCACTTTGATTATGCTTGGGTATAGACTTGCAAAATCCATCACTACCACATCGAAGTGAATTCCTTCTTTTGGATCAATTACTAGACCTCCACGGTATTTTTTATCTTTGATTACTGCATCTGATGTTACTCCTTCTGATCTTCTTTCCAACTCCTCTCTTTTTGGAATTAGCGCATTTCTTTGTCTGTGTTCATAATACAGTAGACTTCGAATCCACTGTGATACGCCCATTCGTGCAATATCATCGATAGGCATTCTGCCAATTCTTGATATGATTACAAGCAAGTCCATCAAAAGATCTTTGTTGAAGCTTGATAGCTCATATGTTAGTAATGCGTCATTATAACAATAATTTGCAGTTTGATACAGTGTAAGTTGATCAAAATCTAATCCATAATCGATTTTTTCTTTGTTTAGAAGTGCTTTTGATACGCTGTTTAATGAAAAATCTGTATACTTTTGACTGAAAGCATAAATCTGAAATGATCTGTTTGATAAAGTCCTATACAAATCAAGATGAACTCCGTGTTTTAATGTTGCAGAATCTTTCATCATGTATAGCGGATTATCTTCTTTTTTAATTCCAAGTCTTTCTGCTCTGTTAAACAAATATGGTAAATCAAAATCATCTCCATTGTATGTTAGCACAAAAGGAAATTCTTCAATTATCTTAAATGCATCTAAAATCATCTCTTTTTCTTTATTTGATTCATAAAATACAATTTTGATATTTTTATCGAGCTCGTTTATGCCTTCTTCAGTTCCCTCTGTTCTTAACACAAAAATTTGATCAAATCCATTTGTTCCTTTTAGGCCAACAGCGGTAACTTTTTTTTCTGCAATTTTTGGGTCTGGAATCCTTCCAATTTCAGCCTCAACTTCAATATCTACACTTAATCTTTTGATTCTAGGAATTGGCTGATTCAGCAAATCTGCCCAGTCAGAAATCAACTCCTTGAATTCTTTTGGGTCTACCATATTTTCGCTATCTACTTTATCCCATAACAAACTTTTTAGAGCAAGTTTGACTTCATCTGATATTTCTAAATCATGCGGTTTTATTTTTCCATCAATAATTTCATAATACTTTCCAACAATTAACGATCTATCATAAAGATAATTTTCGTAATATTTGATATCTGACTCCCATGTTTCAATTATGTTTCTGATGCTTTTGTCTCCAGCAGTTCCTCCAATTGTTAGTGGATCAGCTACTATTATTTTTGAAAGAACTACTTCTTCGTCTTTCATTAAATCATGTCTTCTTTCTGTTTTAATATCTAAAATGTCGTCTCTCTCTTGTAAAAAGTCAAGCTCGTCTGGAGATAGTCTTGAATAACAATACGGTTTGTGTCCCGTTTCATCATTCCATAAAATTAATTTTTGTGATGTAGGTTCATAGAATTTTAAAACCGCGGATCTAGTTATGTTGTCATATGTTGCAGATACTAACATTGATGGTGGCATTGTTGTTATCTTTTCAGTTTCTTTAACGTCCACTTGCATATGATCACTTCGAATTTTCGTATTTGCTTACTAACTCCTTTGCCCACTTAGTAATTCTGCTTTTATCTAATTGAACAACCTCTACTCCTGCTTCTTTTAATAATTCAAAATCTGTTTCTGGATACGAATCAAGACATACAAATTTTTTAATTCCAATTGTTATTGCCATTTTTGTACACTCTAAACATGGGACAAATGTTGTGTATAGAATAGCTCCTGCTATGCCCGCCTCAATCCCTAAGATTGCACAATGCATTATTGCATTTGCCTCTGCATGGTTGCAAAGGCACCTATCCAACGATGCTCCTGATTCTATCTTACCCTCCATTCTTAGTTGACAACGTTTGCATCCTCCGTCAAAACAATTTTTGATTCCTGGAGGTGTTCCGTTATATCCTGTTGCCAATTGTCTGTTTTTACGAACAATCACTGCCCCTACTTGTCTAGTCATACAATTTGAACGAAGTTTAGCCAATTCTGCTTGAAGCATAAAATATTCATCCCAATTCGGCCTCTCAAAAGATTTATTCACACAAATCATGCCTATTTGTTCAATATATTGATTCATACAATTCGTTGAATTTTGACAGTCTGAATATACCTCATTCCACAAAACTATCTAATTTGTATAATATCTTCAACTCATTTGATTATGATCTTGTTTAATCATGTAAAATAGAATTTCATGACAAATTGGAATAATCCTCAACCAAAAGGAATCTCAGACCATATTCGTGGTCTAAAAAAAGAAGCACCAATTAAACCAAGAATTCAAAACTCCCTTGTACATTTAAACAAAACCGTATCTACTCTTGATTACAAAGTAAAAACATTAGATGAAAAAGACGCAAAATTATTTAACAGAATCGTAATGGCAAAAAAGAATCACGATATTTCAACTGGAAGAGTTCTTGCAAACGAATTAGTAGAAATAAGAAAGAACAAAAAAATTCTAAACACTATGAAGATCTCCTTAGAACAAGTTAATCTACGATTATCCACTGTATCTGATTTAGGTGATGCAATGGCATCATTAGGCCCGGTTATGGCAACCATGAATGCCTTAAAGCCAGCTTTAGGAAAAATCATGCCAGAAGTAAGTCGTGAATTTGAATCATTGTTTGGTATTCTCAATGAATCAATTTCTGGTTCATTTGAGGGAAGCTTTGAATTTGATGGCGCATCAAACGAAGAGACTGAAAATATCCTTAAAGAAGCAGCAGCTGTTGCTGGAACTCGTGTTGGTGATAAATTCCCATCAATCCCAACTGGAATTTCATCTTCAAACACAATCGGTCTTCAATAGATAATTAAAAAAATCTATATTTTTAAACAATTTTTAAGTAAAAAAGTATCTAAACATGATATGGTTGGTATAATTTGTTCTACTCTCTTATTAATGAGCAGCGTAATATCATCCTAGGTTAAGTAAACCATGTCTAAATTAGCACCACTTCCACCAGCACCTGTTCTAATGATCTGTTTTGGCCATTGTGGGATAGGACTTGGGGCTGAATCATATCGAAGACTACTGTTAGACGTTGGAGCAGACCCGTTAAAACCAACATTAAATTCAAAAGATGAATCACGAGTTTTAAAAAGATACGGAAGCACAATCTTGAGATTTTCCCCATCATATGGTGATGGCGATATTCCACTTATTCCAAGGGCACTGCTTGTTGATCTTGATCCAAGAGCTGCTAACCTAATTTTACAATCATATCCTGACCTTTTTGCACTACGTGATCAGCATGTAATTCATGGTGCTGGAGGCGCAGCAAGAAACTGGGCAGAAGGAAAGACAAGATTCCTTGAAGAGATGAAAACTAAAGTTGATATTAAAAAACAACTATCTGCAATTTCACCAGAGCCAGTTAGAGGTTATGTTGTTCCATTTGCTATGGGTGGTGGAACTGGAAGCTCATTTTCAAGTGCGTTTATTGAATACATAAAAACTAACACTAAAGAACATGCTACAATTGCAACTTTTGGATTAATGCCTGAATTTGGATGGGATCCCGTAATTTTTGAGGCAGCTGCAATTAACATAGTAATGAATTTGGAATACCAAATCAAATACAGCGATTGTTCTATCTTGGTTTCAAATAAAGCACTAAGAAAACTTGCTCATCAACATGACAAGAAACTACAAAAAATTCCTTCTATTATAGATGATCTTCCAAAAGAACATGAAGTTGGTTGGAAAGATTACAAGGGAATGAACTTGATAGCTGCAAACACTATTTCGATGTTTATCTCTTCATTTGCAAGAGAAACTGAATGGGATATGTCTAATTATCGTACATGGCTTGCAACAAAGAAACCGAAATTTGCAATTCCATGGATTATGCCAGTTAGCCCATCTGAAAGTCAATGGGGCAAAGATATGTTGACATCTACAAAAAATAACACAATGGAGGACGTTCTAAATAAACTTGGTAAGAAAGAAGATGCATTACTATTTGATATTGACGAAAATGATATTCGAAATAATGGAAGCTCACGTGATTCTTGTTGTGTTTTAGTTAAAGTGAAAGGTGAATTTGATATTAAAGAACGAGAGGCCATTAAAAGAATAATCAAAGACAAATTCAACATTGAAGAGTCTAGAATGATCTTTGTAAAAATCCCAATAATGGATGGAGAACAAGCAAGTATTGCGGTTCTTGTAAATACCAAGGCAATTGGGCCAAAGATTTTGGAGATTGCAAAAGAAGCTGAAGAAGCATGGGATGGATACAAAGATGAATATGGCCGATGGGGTCTTTCAACTGAAGAATTTAAACAGGGCTTGATGGATGTAGTCCACCAATTTAGCTAAAAAGACATGTCAAATTTTGAATTTCTTGAAAATCTAGGCATCCAAATTAAGGAAA
Source organism: Nitrosarchaeum sp. (assembly GCA_018334095.1). Lineage (GTDB taxonomy): Archaea > Thermoproteota > Nitrososphaeria > Nitrososphaerales > Nitrosopumilaceae > Nitrosarchaeum. The sequence goes on along the minus strand of JAGXTE010000058.1, from coordinate 120,445 downwards.
ACCGCCTAAAATTACATGATGTAGAAGACTCTCTATCTAATGTGAATGTCCAACTACATGAGATTCCTCTTAAGCGTTCAACTGAATCTACTTTTGCAAAAATGATTGGTGTTGGTTATGATGATAAGTTAGTTGAATTAGAAAAAGCAAAAGAACAACTAGAGAGAACCAAAACTGATCTTAGAAATATAATCGATAAAGATATCAACACTTTCATCTCTGAGGTAAGCTCTCCAAATTTGATAATACCTTTAGATGCAAGTCCAAAAATAGTTGATGGAAAAACGGTTTACAAGTATAGGGATAACTCAAAATTCCAAAACGTTTTTGATATCTTATGTGAGATGTTGGGTCTGAGCTCTCCTCTTGTTGTTAAAGATGTAATGCTTTCCCCAACTGAGATAGTTATTGCTGTTAAAGATGAGTTTGAAGCAAAACAAAAATTCATCAACAGTCTTCATGAAATCCAAAATACACTGTTAATTAAAAAAAAGTAAACTAATTTTACAATTTAGTATGTCAAAAACATGAAAATAAAGATGGATATACTACAATCTGCTTGTATTAATGTGGCAAATCAATTATACTGTGAAGTTTGTCATAAACTAAAGTATACCCGTTCAGACAAACAAAAAAAGTGTGAATGCAAAGATGTCGTCTAGATAACAACTTTTACTCACAAGGTATAATAATCCGGCACCTTTCACGAAGAAATCCATGCAAAGCTCAAAACAATATTTGATTGCAATATTGTCTATCTCATTAATCTTAACTGGTTTTAATTCTGCATTTGCTCAGGAAAGCTTTGTTGAAGGAATCTATGTGCCTACAACTGAAGCACTAAAAGAATTTGCAGTTAGTGTTGCAGACAGCACTCCAAAAATAATTGCTGCAGCTATTTTATTAATAATTGGCTTTATTGCTGGTAAAATAGTAGGTAGAGTTACAACTAAGGCTGTAACAAAAGTACTTCAAAAAACCAGCCAAAAGAATCAGGAACTAAACCTGGCAGAAGAAGTATATGGTAAATTTAATTCTGTACATCTAATTTCAGCCACCATTCGTTGGTTTGTTTACTTGTTCTTTATAGTTGCAGCAGTAAATGCATTGCAGTTTGAACAACTATCAACTGCTCTTACCAGCCTGTGGTTATGGGTTCCAAACCTCCTTGCCTTTGTATTGATAATTGTAGTTGGTTCTATTGTTGTTAATTTTGTTAGTAAATGGATTGAGCACCAATTATTAGATCATCATATTGGTAGTCCCAGATTAATAATATCTGTAATCAAAGCAGTAATTTATGGAATAATCTTTGCAATTGCTTTCACACAACTAGGTGTTGGTCAAGATATCATTCCAATATTAGTATCTGCATTTTCTTGGAGCATCGCAGTAGCTATTGGTGCATCAATTGCCATTGGTTTGGGATTTGCACTAAAAGACTTGATTCCTGCATCCATAATGGGCGCTTCAACTCAACGTTCTATTCTTAAGGTTGGACAAAAAGTCAAAATCGGCGATGTTTCTGGAACAGTTACAGCTGCGCATTTGTTACATGTTATTGTCACAAATGACCAAAATGAAAGCATTGTAATTCCAACAAAAACTTTGATAAATCAAACGATTAAAATATTTAATTAAGTTTTTTTGTTAAGGTATTTTTCTAATTTTGAATTTAATTTACTATGTTGTATTTAGCATATGCTGATCATTTATGTGAATGATTTCTACGCGGCTGTTATATTCAAAAACTATTATCTATCATTTATGAAATCATGGAAATGTTATAGATGTGATCTTACATTCAAACAAGAACAACACGCTGCTATACACCACGATATAACAAATCATCCTTTTAATCAAATTGGAGCGTAGATTCTGGCGTTTACTATCCCACTTGTTTGTATCGAAAATGTCGTTGCAACTGCAACTGTTGATCAAAGTTTAGATTTACATGACATTAAAAGAAAATTTCCTAATTCTAGCTATAACCCACAACAGTTTCCAGGAGCAGTTTTTAAAATAGATCTGCCAAAAACGACAACATTAATTTTCAGGACTGGTAATATGGTATGCACTGGTGCAAAATCAGAAAAACATGCCTATATCGCACTAAATAACGTCATAAATCTACTACGTTCAAAAAATATTAAAATTAAAAATGATGCAGATATTATAATTCAAAACGTAGTTACAGCTGTAAATTTAGGAGGAAAAATTCTCATTGAGGAAGCAGCTAGAAAACTTCCTCGCAGTATGTATGAGCCTGATCAATTTCCAGGACTTATTCATAGACAACTTAATCCAAAAACTGCGATGTTGCTATTTGCATCTGGCAAATTAATTTGTACAGGTGGGAAATCATCTGAACAGGCATTTAACGCAATTCATCAGATTCATTCAATGTTGGAAGAAAAGAAATTGATCTCATATGGCTAATCTTTGTTTTGCTCTACTTTGATCTAATCCTAATTTTGGCATAACTTAATTGATTTGTATAGGATAATTAATATAGAAACAGTTTACAATATATGAAGTGCTCAAGACTGTTTTGCTAGTTTTAATTACAATGTCTATTCCGATCTCTGCTTTTGCAGAACCTATGATAGAATTGGCAACTGAACAGTCTGAAATTCATTCTTTGGATTCTGTTTTAGTTACCGGCAAAATAACTGGCGTTGCTACATTCAAACCTCTCACTTTAACTGTTATTTCTCCTGATGGGGAAACTGTTTATGCTCCGCAAATATCATTTGATAAAGACGGCATCTTCAAAAGATTGTTTCATCCAACACTTCCAAGTTTTAAGGATGGAACTTACACTGTAATTGCAAGTCATCCTGATACTGAAAAGACTGCAGAAATACAATTCACAGTAATTGGTTCAACAATTCCACCAAAAGGAATTCCAGCTAAATCCTCTGATTCTGAAATAATACCCACAAAACCAAGTGTCATCACTTTATCTGCTGATACTGAATTTGGTAGCGATAGAATTCGTGTATCCGGCAGTACTGCTAGTTCTATAACTGATATTACATTAATTGTAACTTCACCTCAAGGAAACTTAGTTTCAATTGCTCAAATCACGCCTGACAATACAGGTAAGTTCTCTCTTGAGATAAAATCCGGAGGTCCTCTCTGGAAAGAAAATGGTTTTTACACTATCACTGCTAATCAAGGACTTTCATCAGAGCATAAACAATCAATTAAAATTGAAATAGATAATGGGGTTGTAGTCCCAGAATTTGGTACTATTGCGGTGATGATTTTAGCAGTAGCAATTGTCTCCATAATTGTAGTGTCTGCAAAATCTAGACTAAGTATAATGCCACGATTATAGACTAGTAATTTTTTAATAAAATATTTTTATCCATATTTTTTACAAATTTAATATTTGTTAAACAATTCTATGAGATAATCTATGTTTCAAATATATTCTAAACATTAAAAGTGAAAATAATAAAATGGAAATTGCAATTATGAATGCAGCTGAATAGCTCAATGCATTTGAAACATAACCTGCAGTTAATGCTCCTAAAAATATTCCAACTCCTACCATGAAACTATTCACTCCGAGATATCTTCCTTCAAAACCTTTTGGGATTGCTTTGAAAAGAATTATTGAATTTGAAACACTAAAAATTGAAAATGCTGAAACCATCAAGCTAGTTGAAATTATTGCTGTAAGTAAAGAATTGACTCCCATCATACTTGGAATTAATGACGCAGCAACTATAATTCCTAAAATTCTTGGTAAATATGCTATTTGCGTTGCATATTCTTCTGTTATTTTTGAAATCAAACGAGGAACAAAGAAAAATATCACAAGTAGCACTATTGTCTGAACCATATATACTAGAAAAACTTCAGAATTTGTAAATCTGTATTCTTTTAAAAACGGTATAAATGCTGTAAAGAAAATATTACTGCCAAAATAAAATAAAAAGTTTGTAAGAAAGAGTATCCCTATTTCATGAGACATTTTTCTTTGGAAAATTGATATGATTGGTTTAAAGTCATGTGGATGAGGAATTTTAGTGAAGATTAACTGAAAATGTAATCTATTGTGATTGAAAATATGCCTAATTCCATGAATTGAATGAACTACAGTATGTCTTTCAATGATGCTTTTACTGCCTACTTTGATACTCAGAATTATTGCAGCGAAACTCATAATTGCACAAAAAAGAAAATATGGTTTAAGATCAAAAAACAAATCCCATATTGAACCTGCTAAAAATGCAGTTAGACTTCCAAAACTAGTTATGATTGAAATTTGTGTAAATAATCTACTCCATTGATTGTTTGGTACTGATTCCATTACAAGCACTTGTGTCACTGGGCTTTTTCCAATGATGAAAAATCCTGCAATTGACGAAATTACAAAAATCAAATTCAAATTATTTGTGAAAAATAATCCAACACTACAAACTGTAATGGCAGAAAAACAAGTAATCAAAATTGATCTTTTTATGTGATATTTATCAATAATTTTCCCCCAAAAAACTGCGCCAATAGCAGATAATGCATAATGTAGTCCTACAACAATACCTACATCAACCACACTACCTCCTAGAAAAAGCACATACAGTGGTATGACTATGTGAAGCCCTTCAGCTGTGATGCTGGACGGCAATACAAAAAATACCCATTTTTTACTATTTTCCATTTCTTAACTGAATCTTCTTTTAATACAATGGCTTGAAAAAGACATTATGGTGTGAAGATTTGACAGATTAACAAAAAGAATTAATTCTTTTGTTGTTTTTTAGGATTTTTGAAATGAATCTTTATTTCATAAGATTTTGATCATTAAACCTCTTATTTTTGTCACGTCTCTTGAAGAGATTTATGTTGGCAACTACCCCTCCCATGAAAATTACATATGCCCATATGTATGGTACATCTACAATATGTCCTGGATAATACTCATTAATAGAATCAAAATACATGAAACTGTAATCTGCTATCACAAACATAATCATTCCAATAAATAACAGTGACCATGAAAAACGTACCTTTCCTTTGAAAAATAATGTTAATCCTATAATGGATGGAATTAACATTGATGCATCAACTAATGGGTAAATCGCATTTATCATATCTATGTGATTAATTGATTCCAATTCTATAGTAAAAAACACTGTAGTGAATATTGGTAAAATTACGAGGGAGGATATTATGATGGTCTGCTTTGAAATTTGATGTACAAAAGGCTTCAAATACATTACACCAAAGATAAAATACAATACATATCCACTAAACCAAAAAAGATCTGCATATGTTGACATGTTTAGTTCCCACATTCTTTCAGCTATGAACCATGTTGAAATTGATAATGTAAATAATATCCATGATATACCATGAGCCCCATGAATTCCTACTCTGAAATTATTAAATATACATAATCCAAGTAATGCACTTGTAATTCCTATATTTATGACGGTAGAAAAAAACCCTGCATGTGAATTACTGATCATATTTGATATTGTGATAATGCAAAATATTGTCAATAATGAAAAAATTAAAAAAATATTGAGATTAGTTTTCAATTATTTGTATAACCCCAATAGGAATTCATTTATTGGTTTCTGGTATGAAAATTCTTCTAATTTTTTATTGATGCTGTGGATTATTGATATGTATCCATCTCCAAATATTTGTTGTATTACATCTACCAGATATTCTGGATGATTAAGACAATCATGAAAATAACAATTATATTTTTTGTAAAGAGCGTTTCCGACATCGTCGTGCACAGCTTCACTTATTTCATATAGTGTCTGACTAATAGTCACACTAATTAGAGCACCTGTTACGCCAGGCATGTCTTCCATTCACTTCATACGTTCATATGATGTTATTAACTTTTTTTTGTTTCTAGATTAAATCCTGTTTTATTTGATGCTTGAAACTTATTCTCTTTAGGCTTATTTTTGTCGATATTTTTCAAAAGTTATTTTCATCTAGGCATAGTTTTTAGTTATACGTTGGACAGTATGTGTTAGCTAACACATTGCTACACGAAAGCATAAAATCAATAAAATTTGAGTTTAGTACAGGTGATAAACTATGGAATATCTTGATAGAAAATACATACGTAAAGACTCTATTGAAAAAAGAGACTACCAAGTAAATCTTGCAAATCAAGCAATCCAAGAAAACTGTATTGTAGTATTGCCCACAGGATTGGGAAAAACTGCTATTGCATTACAGGTAATTGCAGAATATTTGTCAAAAGGTAATGGTGGAGTATTGTTTTTGGCTCCTACTAGAGTTTTGGTCAATCAACATTATGAATTTCTAAAACAACATCTTATACTTGATGACATTTCTTTGATAACTGGTGAAGACCCAATTCAGAAAAGAACAAAACTTTGGGGAAGCAGTGTGATATGTGCAACTCCTGAAATTGCAAAAAATGATCTAGACCGACAAATAGTTTCTCAAGAACAGTTTAGTCTGGTGGTTTTTGATGAAGTTCATCGAACTGTTGGTGATTATGCATATTCTGGAATTGCCGATAGATTTGCAAATTCTAATTTGCGAATTCTTGGAATGACTGCAACACTTCCAAGTGAAAAAGACAAAGCAACTGAATTGTTAATCAGACTACGTATCTCGAGTGTTGCTGAAAGAACTGAAGATAGTCTTGATGTAAAGCCCTATACACAAGAGACAAACACCGAATGGATCAATGTTGAGCTCCCTCCTGAAATGAAGGCAATTCAAACATTACTTAAATTAGCATTAGATGAACGATATGATATTCTAAGAAAAAATGGAATCAAATTAGCTGATCAAAAGTCATTATCTGCATTATTACGCATTAGACAATTTGTGTTAAACCAAAACAGAAGATCTGCTAAACCTCTATTCACTGCCATAAGAATTCACTATGCATTAAATATTTTAGAAGCCCATGGAGTTACGTCTTTTTTGAAGTTTTGCGAGCGTGCAAAAATAAAGAAAGGCGTAGGCGTAAAAGATCTATTTGAAATTGATCCTAATTTTACAAGAGCAATACATCTTGCAAAGGATGCCCAATCAAAAGGAATAGAACATTCTAAAATTTTAAAATTAAAAGAAATTATTGATTCAATTCCAGGCAAGGCTTTGATATTTACAAGCTATCGTGATTCAGTTGATGTAATTTTTAACAAGTTGACTGAAATGGGCATCTCTGCTGGAATATTGATTGGAAAGTCTGGTGAGACGGGTTTAAAACAAAAAAAACAAATCCAAACAGTTCAAGACTTCCGTGATGGACTTTTTAGAGTACTAGTTGCAACTCGCGTAGGTGAAGAGGGATTGGATATCTCTGAAGTCAATCAAGTGATTTTTTATGATAATGTGCCAAGCTCAATTAGATATGTTCAAAGACGTGGTAGAACCGGAAGAAAAGATACTGGTAAACTAGTTGTGCTTATCGCAAAAGATACAATTGATGAGACATATTATTGGATTGGAAAAAGAAAGATGACGTCTGCCAAGTCAATGGGTGAAAAAATGACAAAGGTGCTAGAAAAAAATCAAGGTATTGAATCTAATAAAAAAGGTTTAGACGCATTTTTGTAGTTTTAAAAAAGTAATATCGTTATTTTTGATAATTTGGGCATTGGAAATTGTTCTATATCTCTAAAGTCTTTGAATATATTATGTGATAATGCCTAATAAAAGTACAAATTCTTTGAAAGTAAAACGAATGCAGGATCTATTAAAAAAAGAAAAGAAACTTCATAAAGAAATTCGTCAAGACTATAAAAAAATAAGTGAAAAAATTATTAATGATTTTGATAAGATTCAAAAATCAAAAACTCAAGCATAGCCTGTTCTTTACCCAAACCTTTTGATAATGTGATACCCAAATTCTGATTTAATTGGTTCAGAGGTCTCTCCAATCTGTAATTTGAATGCAGCCTCTTCAAATGGTTTTACCATCATTCCTTTTGTAAAATATCCTAGATTTCCATCTCTTTTTGCACTGCCTGAATCAATGGATAATTCTTTGGCTAGTTTGCCAAATTTTTCACCTTTTTTTAGACGTTCATGGATTGCAATTGCTTCACTCTGTTTTGTTACTAAAATATGGGAGCATTTGATCTTATTTGACACCGTTTGTGAAATATTTGTTCATCTTTTTATTTCTTTTTTAATCTTCAAATTTTTCAATAACCATTATAATATCCTCAATTTTAAACGGCTTGAATATTATTGAAGTTGCATTAAGTTTTTCTAATTCCATTATTGTGTTTGTACTATTATCTGCTGTGACCATTATCACCTTGGCATTTGGATCATTTTCTTTAATTGCTTTCAAAGCATCTATTCCATTCATCACAGGCATCATCACATCAATGAAAATAAAGTCTGGTTTGTGTTTGAGAAATAACTCTACAGCATCTTCTCCATTGTGACCTATTCCAACTACTTTATTGCCTGTTAATTCGAAAATATCTGCAAAAACTCCTGTAATGTCTGTATTGTCATCCACAATGATCACTCTGTTGGATTTTTTCACATATTTTCACATTTTTTAGAGTAAATAACTCTTCAAAAATTTGATGATCGCTCTTATGTAATCACTGCATTTGTATTAATTTGTATTAATTTGTAACAACTTGTAAAAATGAACAATGATTTTGTTGCAACTCATTTAGCAAAATACTCACTTTGATTTTGTTTGAGCTTATGTCTATTTTTAGATTCTTAATTATGCTAGAATATTGATATATTCGCTTATTCTCTTTAATTTCAAATTTTGTTGGAACTAAAAATCCCTCATCAATTAATGCATTGACTTTTCTATATCCTGATGTTTGAGGTAGATCGCAGTCTTTAATTATCTCGTAGATTATTTTTGGTGACTCCATTACTGATTCTATGATTTTCTTTTTCTCTAAATCTCCAAATGTTTGAATTATGCTGGAATTAATATCTGAATCACAAATTATAATCCAATTTTCTGTATTTTTCTTTGATTTTGCATCGAATATGGCATTACAAAATCGTTGTTCTAGACCTTTTGCACCAATATTTCCAAATAATTCTTTTAAAACAAAATCTAGTTTTTCAAATTCTTCAAGTGATTGATTCCACGAAATTCCATATTTTTCAAATAATCTATTTTCAATTTTTTGGATCGTTTTTACTCCTAAATTTTCTTTAATTATATTGTTTAATGATTTTGCAATAATGTGATCCAATCCTGGCATGATTACGTTAAGATATTCATACTAATTAATCTTGGTTGAATATTTTTTAACTGATAAATCTATTTTTTACTCATTTTGATATAATGCCTATGATATCAAAGCCATTTTTCATGCTATCATTTCCACTTTTGGCAAATATCTGTTATATTCTCTTATTTTGAATATTAAAAAGATGACTGTGACAAAGATTGCAAAACTGCCTGTTTTTTTAAATAAGATTATTGATGATATCACTGTTATAGCACTATCATCTCAAATGCTTGAACTTCGTTTTAAAAAATCTCTTGATGACGAAACAAAGGTGTATTTTCAACAAATTAGAAATCGCTGTAACGTGATATCAAAAAATATCTATGAAAATGCAGATAAATTTCCTTCCCGCCATTAATTGCCTGATTTATTATTTTTAATATGTTTGCCATGTCTGGTTGGAATAAGTTTTTCAATGTTTAACTTATAAAAATTGTATGTTATTTAATAAAATAACATACGGTAGAATATTGGGTATGTGCGAAAAATTATCACATGAATGGCTCAGTAATCTTAATTGACGACGATGAAGATATCTTAGATTTGCTTTCTGAATACCTACTTCTTGAAGATTTTAATATTATGGGAACTGGTACCGATGGATTACAAGCAGTTGATTTGTATACAAAATTAAGACCTGACTTTGTATTGATGGATATTGCAATGCCTAATTATGATGGATTGTATGGTCTAGAACACATCAAAAAAATCGATTCAAATGCTTCTGTAATAGTGTTGACTGGAAATAGTGATAAATCAATAACTCAAAAAATTATGCAATTAAAACCAACTGTAGTTTTAGAAAAACCATATCCCGTTGAAAAACTAGTAAATCTTTTAAAGTCTATAAAGAACCCCATCCCCTCTTGATATTCTTTTAAATACCTGTCTCAAAAGTTATTAATAATATCTATTGTTGTAATTTAGTTGCCGTTTAAGATTCAGTATAAATTTAATGATGATCCAAAAATATATCACTGTGTAGTTTCGTATGCTCAGTATAGAAATTTCTGTGGATTGCCTATAATTCAGGAATGCAAAATAATCAAAGGAAATGAAATAACTACAAAAAAGAATCTGGATGAAATTCAACGGGCTCTTGACTTGGCATATCAAAAAGATACTAGTCATATTCGTAAATTATCTGAAAACGTTTGATTGTTATCTTTCGTGCGTAATCTTTATCTGCAACATTAAATTAAATTTCAGTTTGCGCAAATGCACAAACTAATTTTTATGAACATAATACTGTATAGAATACTATGAACATATTACACATAGAAGATGTTCCAGAAATCAGTGAGGTATTTGCAGATATACTTATGACTAAAAATCATCATTTTGAAAGTGCAACTGATGGAAAAAAAGGTCTGGATATGGTATTAAAAAATAACTATGATTTAATTTTGCTTGATATGTGCATGCCTAATTATAGTGGAATTGACTTTCTTTTGGATTTAAATGATAAAAAATCGTCTGAAATTAGAAAAGTTGTTGTAGTAAGTGCACTTGAACTTGATGAATATCAGATTAAATTTCTCAAAGAACTAGGCGTTCGTTCAACACATCAAAAACCAATTTCGGTTCAAGGTCTTTTGGCTCAAATAGAGCCTGAGATTGCAACTTAACCTTTAATTTTCTATTCTATTTTTTATTTATTCCCCAGCTTGTTTTGTTTGTAGATGTAATTTTAAGAAACGGTGCTTCATTTTCTTTCCATGGGTCATTTCTGACCCACGCAAATTTATTTTCAAATTTTTTGTATATGTCTAAAAATTCTTTACCTTTTTCTAGTATTTCTACTATGCCCTGAATACAAACTGCTTTGTGTTTTCCGGATTTGTAAATATCGATTGTTATACTTGTTTTTGGATTCATTTTCAAATTTTTAAATGTCCTGGTTTGATAATCAGTTGCAATGAAGATACACCCACTGTGAAAAATATATGATACCGGCTTTACATGTGGAATGTCTGAATGTGATGTTGCAATTCTAGCTTCTTCTATTGATTGAAGAAATGCTTCTTCGTCTTTGGTAAATTTTATCAACTAAAGATCTTTTCTCTTATCTCTGGGATGTATTTGTATATGATGTCTCTTACTTTCATTTGTTCTTCAGCTGAAGGCATTTCTGACTGTGTGCTTAATAGTGCCCCTGTCATTCCAAGTGCCATGCCCATGATCATACCATAAACAAATTCTTGTGGATTTTCTACTTTAAGTGATTCTTGATTTTGTTTTATGTCTTCTAGATATGCAGGAATTGTTAAGGCTGCCCCGTTTATTGTTTGAGTAATTAACCCTTCAATCTCTTCTTCATTCATAATATTTTATTGAAATTGATGATAATAAATTTGCACCTAAGATATTTAATCTGGTGCCAAGTGGTTACAACATGTTTTCATATTTTACTATAAATGAAGCAAATCATGTCCTGCCAGATATCATCAAAAAATTTGAATTTACGCTAGCAAAAAAGAACGAGATCTCTAAATTGGAACATGAAATTCAAACAAGCATGGCTACTGATTCATTTGAATCATATGTATTGCTAAAACAAAAACTCAATTCTGCTATTACTGCATTTTATGAGGCACTAGAAATGCTTGAAAATACTGGGGTTGTGGTTAAAAGTGTAGAGCAGGGGTTGCTTGATTTTCCATCTAAGCGATTTGACCAAGAAGTCTGGCTCTGTTGGAAATATGGTGAAACCGAAATAAAATTTTGGCATGAAAAAGATTCGGGATTTATGGGAAGAAAACCAATTGAAGTAAGTGACGAATCTTTAATTTAGAACTGTTTTATTATCAGTTTAATGAATGATCTTTTCTAAGATCATACCACCCATTAACTAAGTGTAATACAAAACTATCTTTGTCTTCTGTGCAATATCCACAACTACATCTACTCAATTTGAATCTCCTATGCTTTCGTTTGACCAGTAATTGTTAAACAATAAAGATTTTGAATAAATTATTGTCTCTGAATTGGTACAAATTGCTCTCATCTCTCTGTTACTTCCGGTTGAATTTTTAATAAAGAATAATACTTCATCATCATCTTTTATCAAAAAGCACAAATTATCTTTTACAGTTGGGCATAACTCTTTAATTTTTGTTTTATCCATATTTTTGAAAATATATTGTGATTTTTTTGAAACAGGCGATAGTATTTTGTAATCAATATTGCGCTCTTTTAATGCCTCTAAGAAATTTGCATGATAAAATTTTATCATGTCTTTTTCTGAACCAAGTATTCTGCATTCGTTTTTTGCATTTAATATCATGTCAAATATCTTACTGTTTACTTGATTGCCTCCTTGAAGTACTTGGAATTTCTCTTCTGGTTCTTCCTTAGGATCTATTGAGAATCCTGGAATTTTTTCCCATAATTTTTCTAAAATTGGACCTGACTTTTTTAATTTTTTTAAGCGTTCCGTTTCTGTACTGACCAAAACATGAATTGCTTCTTGTATAGGTAATGCTGAGAATTTAATTGGATGTTCAAAAGTTGCAGAAACTATTCCTTTGTTTTGTAATGCAGTTAACAAATGATACGTTTCGCTTCTAGGAATATCTGCAGCCTTGGCAATATCTGATGCTGATCGTTGACCTACCTTTCCAAGGTAAAAAAACACCTTTACTTGATTTGGGGTCAATCCAAATGTGCTGAAATATTCTTTAATTTCTTCATAATTGGCTTTATCTACGGGAAAATTGCCTAATTGTAGCATACTTGTGGCTGTTTCCATTATTGGAAATGTTCGTTTTTTGCTTATAACTCTGATCGCGTAATTGTATACACATACATACAATTCACTACATTTGAATTATTTTCTGATTTATCTGTGCCTATTTTATCTTGAAGTAAAATGAAAATCATGTGTATCTTTTTACAATGGTGTTGAATCTGATTTTATAAAATTATTTTTGAGCCTAATTTCATTATGTGGTAATGATGCTGTTTTTTACGATTAACCTATGCCTGAATTTGGAAATACTTGACTGATCTTTTCAGCAACTTTATTATGAATCCATTTGGAAACGTTTGATACTTTTTTACTTTTCTTTGTAAACGACATGTGGTTTGCATTAGTGTTGTCAGTTCTTTGCTTTGGAATACTATTTTCTGTTTCTGCAAGTCTGTTTCTAAGTAAAAATATTCCTGACAACACTAAAACTACTGATATGACATCGGTATATGTGATTATTTCTGAAAGAATTATTCCTGAAAAAACAATTCCAAATATTGATGTTGTAGAGTATAGCAACACTGTTCTCACGGCTCCTATCAACTTTAAACCCATCAAGAAAAACAAAGTAGACATGCCCGTGCCTGCTATCGACATTACCAAAATGTTTGGAATTTGTGCCAATTCAATATCCATTGGAATTTGAAATAGTACAATAATTGAGATTGTAATTGCAGCACATATGAATGAGACAATCTGCACTGTTTTTTTCACATCAAATCGATCACTTAAATATTTACATAAAGTTATGTCTATGGCGTACAATAATCCTGAAAATATTATTAGTAGATCTCCTGCTACCATATTTCCGAAATTGAAATCATTCTGATATAGATCATTTCCTAATGGAATTATCATCATTCCTATGATGATCATAGAGAATGGTATGCATTCTTTGATGTGTAACCTTTCTTTGAATACTAACATTGCAATAACTAATGCAAAAATGATTTCACTATTGCTGAATATTGAAGCGTTAACTGCTGTAGATGTACTTATGCCGTAAAAATAAGTAATCAATGCTGCACATTCTGCAATTCCTATCATTACCATGAACATAATGTCTCTTTTGCCCATTTTGGAAATTCCAGGTGATTTTTTTACAAGTGGTGTAAAGAATATTCCGCAAATAAAATATACTAAAAATGCCATGACAATTGGATTAATCTCCACTTGACTGGTTCCTGCTTCTACCATTGGTTTGCTAAGTACATGAACTAATGCTGCTAATGCAGCAGCTATGATAATGAAGTAATACCCATAATGGGATTTCCTTACAATATCCAGTACGCTCATTCCCATATTTGGAAATGTGCCGATCCTTAAGAATATTATCCTCTGAGTCTAGAAAATTTGAGTTTTCTTGAGCCTAAGTTTTCTATTCATCTCCTATTTTGACGATTTCAAATGAGAACCCTTGACTATTATAGTCCTCATTGATGATTCTGTATTCTATCTCATTTAGAATTGAATTCATCTGTTTAATTATAAAAAATGGCCAATTTTTGCCAAGATCATGCTGAATGATGATTTTGATTGAGGTGTTAATAGGAATAATTCTTAACTGCACATTCATACTTTGACATCTCTTCTTGAAGAGATCTAAAATTGAATCTAAATTGATATGCCCATAAAAGTAGTTCAATGAATTTTTTAGATCAATCATTCCAGTGGTTTCAGCAATTTTTTGAATTTTTTCCTTAGTATTTGAATCCATTAATTCTCTAAATGTAGATCTAAACATGGATACCCAACCCATCTCATTTGCTAATTCATTCCAATTTACTTGCTTTTCTAAAAGATGATTAATCAAAGTGTTAAGACTGATTTTTTGCTCATTTGATTTTTCATGTAGTTTGTTACTAAGGTCCGAATCAATTCTGATAGATACATTGTCCGTCTTTCTTAGTATGCCGTTTTCCTGTAATGTCAATTTACCCGATCTCCTTTTCTATATATTAAATTCATGTTTCTAACTACTTATTTCCACTTTTGGTGATATGCATTGGTATGTTATGTTGAGACACTTACTACTTTGTACAAATTACTACATTATGTTCACTTGTATTGAAATGTAATTATCTATGCGTAATCATTGAAATTATGTGTAACTTTTTTAGCGATCATTTTTTTAAATAAACATCTGTGAATGATTATTTTAATATTTTATGATATTTTTTAATGTGTTATTTCAAAATAATTATGACAATTAGTTTAATAGATATGATGTTTACGTTACAATATTGACAAACAGTTTGGATAATTTACTGGCCCCAACGTTACGTAAATCGATCGAGATTAACCTTGGTAAACAAACACTGAATAAAATTGAACAGCGTTTAATGGAACGTCATGGGTTGGGCCTTGTTCAGGCAATAAAAGATTTTCATAAATTTGATGGTGTTTTAAGAGAATTTTTTGGAGCAGGTGCAGATGGATTAGAAACAAAATTCTTACAAAATATAATTGATCTTAAACAACAAAAGAAAACAACTGATAACTGGATTGTAATTAAAGATCAAGAATTGGCCAAAATATTTTTAGAATCATTTGCAGATGAAGACAAAAAAGCAATCATTGGGGCTGTTTTGGATAAATCCCTTGTTATTGCTGATATTTTAGATGCGTGTAATGTCCCACAAACATCTGGATATAGAAAGATTAATCAATTAATTGAATCTGGACTGTTAATCTCAAATGGTTATGAAATAGCAACTGACGGTAAAAAAATAAGAAAATATGAATCAATATTTGATAATGTAAAGATGGATATAGAAAAAAATATAGTTGTAGTTAAGGTTCAACTAAAGAAAACATCTATCCAAGACAGTGTAGTGTTACAAGTTATTTCAAATTGATATTGCATTAAATATTATAATTTTTTCCAAATCTTTTTTTCTACTCATTGTTGAATATTGATGTGTATTTTGAATTATATTATTTTATTATGTTTGATTAATGCATACATGACAAGCCAATATCCTGCATACCAAAACATGTTAACTGGATGAAGAAGATCATATGCATCAAACAATTCTAAATTGTAATACCACGTATCCCCTATTGTATTGAATAAAATTCCTATTGATAGGAGAATCCATGCTTTTCCGATGGCACCTTCTTTGAAAATAGTTGCACCAATAACTGCTAAACTTAATGTTAATGCCGAAAAATAAACAAAAATTACCCCATACATAAAATCAAATTCTACAAAACCTCTTTCATCTTCTACTAAGTAAAATGCTGAATATCCTATTAAGACTATAATTGGCATAACTATGATCCAAATTTTTGCAATTTTGTTAATTTTTGGAGTAAAGAATTTGATGTTTAGAGCAAGATGTGTTAGTAATAGTGGATATTGTATGAAAAAGAAAACATCTGCTATTGATGGATATGGTTCGATATCATAAACAATGTCATATATCATGTAAGTTACTTCGCCAAGAAAAATCCCTAAATATGCAATTGCTAATGCCAAGTAAGATTTTCCAAAAACTAATGAACCTCTATATCTAATCGCTATGAAAAATCCTATTATTGTAACTATGAGGGGATTTAGAAATGAAAAAATTGAAACGATTGTATCGGCGTCATCAGGTATTGTGCCATAATTGATCAAAATGTGGACTGAAATTACCAGTACAGCTATCCCTACAAGAATTCTATAATTAAATGGGCTCTTGATTTTATCTGGTACTATATCTGGCTGCTCCATTGATTTTTTTGTTATTTGAATAACGTATAATCTGCATGGGTTAACAAAATCTGTCTCACCCATATTTTTTTTTAGGCTCAATTTTCATAAGGTATGAAAAAATACTGAAGTAATTTTTATTAATGTGTGAAGTGATTGTTTTTTATGCCAATAGAAGTTTTTGATGAATATAACATGCGAGAACTTCCAGATGATGAACGATTCTCAATATGTGAAACAACATTAAAAAATGAAAAAGATGAGTCAAAACGTTGGGATGCAGTATGGTTAATTGGTGAATTAGCTGAAAATAAAGACGAAAATGATCCAATGTTCAATAAAGTATCAGATGTGATTGAATGGGTCTTAAACAATGATGATAACGGAGTAGTAAAACATGAAGCATGTTTTCAAGTTGCTGCTAGGAATATGAGACAAAAAATTCCTGTTTTGGTAAACACTGCATTACACAATGCAAGTATATTGGCAAAACATGAAGCAATTGAATCTCTTGGACTAATGCGCGCATTTGAAGCAGAACCTTTGATTAGAAAAGCACTAAATGATCCTAGTCATGATGTGAGAGAAACTGCCGAGTTCGTTCTTAAACGATTTGAACGACTAAAAAATCAGAACGTTGTTTACAAACCATCCGAAATTCTATAATCTCTATTTCATTTAGTTTATAAAAAACTACAATTTTTTTGATTTAAATTTTAAATTTACTTTGTTTTTGTGATATAATTTTTTACATCAAGTGATGTTATCGGCTGTGCCGTATCCCACAAAAGACTACACAGACTATGTATATTGCTTACCATTTCAGATGAATTTGTACACAGAGAAAAGTCTGACTCTGAATTTGAAGACATTTGACTTGCAGCTGTTGAATCTGACATGATCATTTGTTTGTCTTTTTGGACCACCATTCTTCCCTTTGATGGCAGCTTACAGATTTTAGTTTCAGTAGCGTTGAATCTTTTAACAAATGAAATTAATTTTGGATCATCTAACTCTACAAGTAATCTCACTTTGCCTCCTCTTTTTTCACACACTGTGATCTTTTCAGGTATTGCACTATGATACATCCTAGAAATATCTTCAAGTGTAGTTGAGATGTATATTATTCCTGATGAGTTTTCAATTAACTGTGCAATGTCTGCATAGATATTTCCTCTTCCTTGTACCACTCTAAATGTAGGCACGTTTGTACCTTGTTTGGTTGTTATTTCACTATTGATTTTTTCAATTATCGCTTCTCCGTCTTTTTTAATTCTATTTACCTCATCCTCTTTTTTTCTTAATGCGATTTTTAATGCATCTTGTGGTTCTGCAGCAATGCATAATTTAGGGCTAGATAATGTTGTTGAAATTATATTTCTACTTACAAGCTTATCTACTGTTCTGTACATTCTTGCTCTGTCTATATCAAGCTCTTTTGCTAGTGCACTTGCAGTAATTGGTCCTGCTCGTAATAAATTCAAATATACTTTGGCTTCTAATTCATCAAGATCCAAAATCATTTCTAATTCCGATGCAATGCCTGTTATTTGATCTTGAAATGTCATCAAATTAATTTCTCACCTGAATTTCTTGCATGAGAATTTTTCGCGTGATTGCATTTAGCACTTGCGCATGATTTCCCAGTTTGACTGTTTTTATTTTCATCTATATCAAATGATTGATCGATTAGAACTAAAGGATCAGTATGTTAGATCATCTACTAACAACTTACAGAATAAAATTTTATGACTGTTAATTACATTTCATACATTTGTAATTAAAAATGTCTGAAATGAAACTATGACACATTAAATGCAATCACTGCCATGATTATCATTACTACAACATGTTTGGTTCCTGCAACATATGACCCCGACCCTATCTTTCCTGCAGCTACCCCTCCAAAGACTGCTTCAATTATTGCCATGTTAAATAATGCTGATTCTAATTTTGATACATCCATATCTGCCAATGATCCAAACAATCCATCTTTTCCGCTACCTGCAGCTAGCAATCCGTCTTGAACTTTTTCAATCTCAGTGAAAAAGCTAGTAGTTAGTAATACTGCAACTGCTAAAAACACTGCAAATGAAATGTAAATTGTATATGTATATGGTTGCAAAGCTGACTTTCTGCTTTTTTCAATATTTTGCATCTCTGAGACGTGTTTTTGAATCATCTCCAGATTCTCACTGACATCTCCTCCTATTTTCATGGCCATCTCAAGTAGTACAGTTACACGTCGTGATACCCTTGTGCCTGTTCTCTTTGCAAAATTCTCAAATGCTTCTTCTAATGGGATTCCCCAACTGATGTTTGCTTTAAGATTCTTTAATTCAGGGGTTAACGCTCCCAAGTTTCTATCTGCTGCTTGTTCTATTGCTCTGATAAGATTAGAGCCACTTTGAACCGAACTTAGTAATGCTAATAAAAATACTGGCATGTTTCTATCTACACTGTCTCTTCTTTGGACTTCTCTTAATTGATGAATTGTTAATGGAATAATCCCTACCATGATTCCAAATATTATTCCAACATCTTTGATCATAGTTGATTCTACTACACTTGAGATTTCTAAACTAATTACAATTACACTAATTGATGCAACAATTGAAAACATGATTGATTTTACAATCTCGTTTTTCAAAATGGATTTTTTTGGCATTATCTCATTTGTTGCTATCTCTTTTTGGTTTCTATCGATTTTTTGCATGTTTTACCTCTTTGGCACCATTGTATCCATCATTACTAACATCAATACCCCGCTTAGCGGAATTACTGCAAATGTGAGTATGTTCATTAGTGTAAGCAAGTCAAAACCCCCTAAACTTGGACTCATGATGCCCATAATTGATAACATGATTACTGCAAGGAGTGGGAATACTATTAAGAGAATTGTATAGATTTCTGCAACAGACCCAAGTGATTCTGTAGTTTTTTGTAGTAGCATCTTTTTTTCTTCCAGTTGAACTTTGGCTGTAGCGTTAAAGTATTCTTTCAAATCACCGCCTGATTGAGATGTGACAATAGCTCCTTCTAGTAATTCTGAGTATGGTCCTGGCGGTGTTCTGTTAATTAGATCCTTTACTGCTGTGATTAAATCCATTCCAAGAATCTCAATGTTTCTGGTAATGAAACGTGCATCCTTTACAATGTCTTCATCTGTATCTTCTTTTGATATTGCTTTGAAAATATCCTCTAATGATAATCCACTTGTTGCAAGTGTTGACATGTATCCAATAAAGTGTGGAATTTCTTCTAATAGTTTTGTTGATCTGTTTTTTACTTTGACTGGAGGAATAATTTGTAGAATTCCAAATGTCATTGCCATTAAGACCAATCCTGCAATTGGTGGAAGGAGATAACCTACAATTACAGGTTGAATGTTGATTAATTGGGATGCAATTAGACCTATTATTACACCACATATTCCGCCAATAATGCTAAAGAAAACCATGCTTGAAACATATACTTCAAAAGGAATTGGCATCATTGCTTGTTTGATTGATTTTTCTAGTGGTTTGAATTTCGGATATAGGAATTTTATGTGATCATTTAGCAATTTGTAACTGTATACATGAATGACTCCCACTGACTCTTCTTGTTGTTTTTGTTTTGTTTTTGTCATTGTCATGTTACATCTCTAACCTCTTTCTTTCATAGTATCTTTCAGGATCCGAGTAATACTCCATGATGTTATTTGAGACTTCTTTGTGATCACGAATGTCTTTTTTTGCCATCCACTCTAATGCAAGTCGTCTTTTTGTTAATTCATAGTTGATCTTTTCATCTGTATCACCATCTCGTTCTTTTATTTTACTAAACACTACACTGTCTCCCATGAATTCATGCTTGTCTTCTCTTGGATTCCATTTGAATATCTCATGGGTTTTAATTTCCCCAGTTTTTTCATCAATGCCATTGATTTCTGATACTTGAATTATTCTTCTTGCAGATTTTTCACCAATTCTGATTTTTAATTGCAATGTGATCAAATCAAGACTGTTTGAAATGAGCGATTTTGGAACATCCATTGGTGAAGATGTTAATCTTGTTAATGTTGCATCAACTGAATCGGCATGTATTGATGAAAATCCTCCGTGACCTGTTGCCATTGCCTGAAATAACGTGTATGCCTCTCTTCCTCTGGTCTCACCTACAATAATTATGTCTGGTCTTTGTCTGAGTGCTGCTCTGAGTAGATCAAATTGATTGATTTCTCCAATCTGAGTATCTGTAAAGCTCTGTCTTGAAACAGCTGGAATCCAATTTTCATGAGGTAGGTTCAATTCCTGTGTATCTTCGATGCTGACTACTTTTTGTCCAGGTCTGATAAATGTCGCAAGGGCATTTAGAGCAGTCGTTTTTCCACTTGCGGTACCTCCTGCAATAAGCATTGTAGCGCGTTTTTCAGCGAGATACCACATATATGCCGCAATATCTACTGACATTGTTCCAAATTTGATTAAATCAATTACTGTAATTGGGTCTGCCCTGAAACGTCTGATTGTAAATGTACTTCCCCTTTTTGTAATTTCATGACCTAACGTTAGATTGATTCTACTTCCACCAGGTAATGATGCATCTATAATTGGATCTGCAACTGATACATGTTTTCCACAAACATATGCCATCTTTCTTGCAAAATTGTTTAATTCAGCTTCATTTTTGAAGATTATGTTTGTTGGAATTGATTCATGTTCTCTATGCCATACGTAAATTGGAATATTTGTCCCATCACAACTTATTTCTTCAATCATATGATCTCTCATAAGCGGTTCGATCTTTCCAAGATATACAAAATCTCTAACTGCAAAATAGTTTATTCTTTCAATATTTTTTGGTGGAATTTTTAATCTGTATTTTTTAATCATTATTGCAATTTTATTTTTTAGTCTTCTCTCTGCATCTTTTTTTGATTTAATGTCTCCCAGTGATACTGAAAGTTCTGTCATTAACAGTTTTTTGATAATATCAAAAGCTTTTTGATCTCTTTCTGTTAATACTGGCTCTATGACTTGATATCTTAATCCTCCTTTTGCTGTTGGATCTTTTATTATTCCAGCATGAATTTCATTATTATCCCAATCTAGTTTTGAAAGTGTCATAAATTGTGGAATTTTCCTCTCATTTTCTTTAATCAATTGAGGTGTATCTTCTATTTTATTTTCATTTGATTTTACAATGTTCTTATGGTCATACTGTATTTTTTGTAACGCTGAAATTTTATTTTTAAATATATTTAGCCTCATTTTTAGGTATTTTTATAAACACTTTGTCTTTTAACGCTTGTTCGTTCATTTGAACAACATTTTGCTTTTACTGTGGTTTTAGTTAATACCTGTAACCATGGTATGTGTTACGCTCTTATCTTATGAGGTGTGTATTTGATGTTCGGACGAAAATCTAGTGGAGATTCTAAATCCAAGCCTGATTCTAAATTTCCTCATGTTGGTGGGATTTCCTCATTTTTAAAAAAGGAATCAGACACTAATGAAGAACCTGCCCCAAAAGTAAATTTTGAGCCTGATCTACCTAAGCCCTCAACTAGTAAATCTGTAAATCTGATTCAAGAAGTACAAAAATTAGATGATAAAACGATTAAACCCTTCATTGATTATACCAAGGGTCACATCTATTATCCGATTCTGTCTAAAATAGGAGAGCCTCATGACAATGTACTGTATTTAGATGATCTGGTATCTGATGGAATTTTAGCTAAACACATTTATGAAAAATTAATCGTCTGCCCATTACATCCTACAGTTTTTTCCTCAAGCATGAGATTGTATTGTCCTAAATGCCATTCAATGAATGTAGAAAAATTAAACCTCTTTGAGCATAAAAAATGTGGATATATCGCTGAAAGTAAAAAGTTTGATTTTTCAAACACAGCACATTCAATTTGTCCTTCTTGTGTAAAAGAAATTAAAAATTTTGATAAAGAAATTCGTGTTCCTGCAATGTGGTATCAATGTGAAGATTGTGTAGAAAAATTTGATAATGCAGTTATAAAACTTCATTGTAGAAATCATGATCATGATTTTGATACAAACTCTGGAAAGTTTATCACTACATTTTGTTATAAATTAAAAAATTCCGATATCTCTAATGTCTCTGATACAACTCAGATAAAAGATGAATTGATGAAATTGCTAAATGGTTTTAATTTTTCGGCTGAATTAAATGCTCGTGTTAAAGGGAAGAGTGGAAATGTGCATGAAATTCCAATTTTTGGTAAAAGTAAATCCAATAATGATTCAATTTTAATTTTTATTAAAAATCAATCTTCTGGAGTAGATGAGTCAGATATGAATTCTGTTTTAATTCCAAAATTGGATATTGATCCAAAAAACACTTTCTTTGTCACCGTGTCTGATGTTAAAGATGGAGTAGAAAGTTTGGCAAAACACTATGGAATAAATTTAATTTCTGATCCAGATTTTTCAAAAATCATTTCACGTGTAGAAGAATTTGTTTCTGTTTGGTATGCAAATAATGGTGGTCGTAAATGAAATACCCATTAACTAATTCTCTAAAAAGAAGACGCGCAGTAAGTCAAGTTATGGGCAGTGTTGTAATTTTGGGAGTTGTTACATCTATCGGATCTGTGGTGTTGTTTAATGGTATGAATCAAATCAATGCATTTTCATATGATTTGACTTTTCATGACAAACCAAAAAACGAGGCATTTCGAGAAAATTTGATGTTTGAGCATATACGATTTGAGCCTGGAACTGATCAAATCATACTGTATCTAGCAAATATTGGTACAACCGAATCTACAATTGAAAGTATAACTGTAGTCAAACTTGATACTCAAAATATTCTTGTGAATTGGGATGAGAGTGTTGGTACTACCATCCAGATAAAAGAATCAAGTGATCCTGTTGTTATTAATGCAAATCTAAATTCACAAACTTGGGATGATCCTACATATCGTACATCTGAATATAAAATTTCTATTACAACATCAAAAGGTAATTTCTTTTCTACTGTAGCTAGTCCGTATAATACATAGGATTAAAATGAAAAATTATTTGATGTTAAAACTGGAAAAACAATCTCGTGGAACTAAACGGAGAGGGATCACAGATATCATTTCGACAATGCTGCTTATGGGAATAACTGTGACTGGTGCAACAACTTTAACTTATTTTGTAAATGATTCATTTATCTCTGGAAATTTAGCTACTGCTTCGTCATTAGATACTGCAACAAAATCAATCAAATTATTAGGATATGATACACGTGATTCTACTACTCTATTACAAATTTCTAATCTTGATAATGAGTTTGATAGTAAAATATGTGGTGATACATGTTCTGTATTAAATTCAGATAAACTTCCATCAAATGGTGGTTCTGAATTTATTATAATTAAAATTAAAAACAACAGTATCAATTCCGTCTTTTTAGAGAACATTCAATTAAATAATGTCCGTCATTCTTGGGATATTCAAACATCAGGTGCTACTTTGAACACTTTGCAGGATATTTCTTCAGGAGGTAACTATCCTCATGATGGAATGTTTTCAATAATTCCTGATTCATTAACTGTTCAATCTATTAATAATGAAATTAAAAGTGGTGAAACTGTTAACCTTTTGATTAAGCTTGGTGATGATGATTCTGATATTTTGCTAAATAAGGGAATACGTGTTTTTCTAAATATTGGCAGTATTAACCTTGTAGAATTTTTACTTGAGAGTGGCAATGCTCGATGACTCATATTTCCTTATTTTCCCATAAATCTAGGCGTGGTATCTCATCTGTAGTTGGGGCATTGATTTTTACTGTTTTGATGATTGCTGGTTTTTCTGCAATGAGTCTTGCTCTTGATTCTCAAACTGATATTGTAAATACACAAAGAGTAGTTGCTGATGTAGAACTAAAAAAACAACAAGAGAAATTTGATATTTCAGTTTCTACTGATGCAAATAATATTCTAGATGTCTCTGTTGATAACACTGGTCAAAACCCAGTTGAGATCTCTCGTATATGGATTACAAACAAAACTTTACCTACTCAACCTGCAAAACCTTTTTCTGTTAATTCTAATGATGCATTTGTGCCATCTGGATTTAAATCAAATATCCTTGCTACTCAACCTCTTTACATAACTCCAGACACATATGATGTAAAAATAATCTCAACACTAGGAACTGTCAAAATAGCTGAATTATCGTATGGCTCTTCTTCTAATGGATTACGTGCAGAATTAATTACTGATCCTCCAGATGTAATTGTTGGACAAAATGTCACTGTGGCAATGTTAGTTACTAACACTGGCTCTGAAACTATTTACAACGTACGCCCGAACCCACTTACTTTTGTAGGTACTGGCACTGGTCATATTGTGTCCTCCTCAGCTAATATCCCAACATTTACAGATTTGAATGGTGGTGCATCTGTAATGTTCTCTTGGGATTATCAGGTAGATGGTGATAGTGGAAATCAACTTAGATTTTCAGGTAGTGCAGTAGGTGATGGTGGTCATACATCTAATCCTGTTTCAGACATTAGTGTTTTGAGATTGCCTACTGATGGAAGTTCTGGCAGCACTGATCCAGATATTGTCAATGATGAGTTGCTTGCAAGACCACAACTATTTATTATAATCCCTTCGTCTCAGGGTAAATCTGATGATGCACAAGCAGTGTGGGGAATCAATGTTGTAAATCCTATTAATGCTGATATGCAAGTGAGTAAATTAGTTATTACTGCATTTGCACCTGGTGCACAAAATAATGACAAGTTATTTGACAGAGGTGGCGGGGCATGTACTTTTAATCCAATTTCTCCTGTTTTAGGTTCAGATAGTAATTGGTCATGTCCATCAGAAAATGCATTAATGTGGCAAAGTACTACGCCTATCATAATCCCTGGAAATTCTACTAAATCATTTTTAACAAAAGTTGAACCTGGAAAACCATCTGGAACCGCATCTTTAGAGTCTGTAGTTGTTCAAGGTTCTGTTTTTACCACGTTAGGATCATTTGGTAAGGCTGGATATCAATCAACAATGTCTGGTACTGACTCTTCAATTATTAATGTTCATTTAACAAGTGACCCACTAAATCCAAGATCTAGTAATAATATTATGTCTAGTATAGTGGGAATATCTCCTAATAGTATTCGATTGTTTAATGTGACACTAGCTGATATGGATACTGTATCATCTACCACAATTAATTCAGGTGCTAAATTAATTATCAATGTTCCAAAAGATTGGACTGATGTGACAATTACTAATTCTGTTGGATTTGTTGGTACTCCTTCTGTTACTAAATTTGGTGATAACTCTCATCAGATAGTTGGTGTTACATCTACTGCACTTGGCAGTGCTTCTAATGTTGCAGATATAATTTCATTTACTGCGCGGGCTCCAAATATCACTACTGATAAACTTTATGTCATGTATGTTTTAGCTCAAGGACAAACTAATAGTGGTTTTTCTATTGGACCATTAGCTGAAGTTGTTTTACAAGTAGATACACCATAATTTTTGTTCATTTTTAATTACAAATGCACACTTTTGCAAAATGTAGTGCATTTTGAACACAGATCTCTTTAACATCTTTTTTAATTTTATACAATCAAGAATGACATACATAACGTCAAAAAAACAAAAAATGACCTCTAGAAGAGCAGTTGCACCAATCATTGCAACACTTCTTTTAGTCGCTATCGCAGTCGTGGGTGGAAGTATTGTCTTTGTGTTCTCACAAGGATTCTTTAGTTCTGCTCAAGTAAGCGGTTCCCCAAACATCGAATCTCTGAAATTCACTGGTTATGATGCTACTGATGGAACTAACTTGTTAAACCATGATGGTACAACATTCGCTGCAGCAAACACTCCCGGAAACGGTCTTATCTTGGGTGAAGATGTAGCAGTTTATCTACAAAGTAACAGTGTTGGTAAAGTCACATTAGGTGAAGTTAGATTTGGCGGTTCAGTATACAACTATACTAGTTCTGCTCCAAACCCGGGACAATATCAAGTTCTTACAGCTGGGCCTAGTTCATTTTTGACTACATCTTCTGCAGAACTTCAACCAGGACAACAAGTTTCAATCATTATGAATCTTGGTGAAAACATCAAAAATGGCAGAGATACACAGTTCAAACTAACTACAGCTAACGGTGCAGTCTTTGTAGGGACAATTATAGCAGGTCAACAAAGTGGTTAACCCCACCTTTTTTACTTTTTATGGTAAACAAAAATGACTCACAAAAAATCTCTCATCTTTCTTTTAACAATTATAATTTTATTACCTTTACATTTACAAACTGCATATGCTCAAAATCTTGAATCACTTTCAGAGTACTCTATCAAATTATCAATAACTCCATCGCATATTGATGAAGGCAAAGATGATCATCATATAGGATATATTTTCATTCTAAGTAAAAGCGGAACTCCGATTACATCATCTAAAGATGTAACGTTTACACTATTCTCTGATAACCCTATTTTGGTATCTGTTCCTGAAAAAGTTATCTTAAAAGCAAATGAAGAGTATGCTTCATTTGATGTATCGGTTGGAGATTTAACAGGTAATGCTGTAATCACTGCATCATTAAATTCCAAAACTTCCTCTCAAAAAATTCAGATAGGTAACAATGAAACTCATCTTCCCGATGATCTTATTTTGGAATTAAATTTGCCTTCTGATGATATGCACGTAAATTCTAAAATGCCTTTTTCTGTTTATTTGAGAACATCTGATAATTACATCATTAGAGCACCATTTGATATCGATATTGATTTAGAATATGAAAAATTACTAGCTACCCCAAATTCTGATGTTTTAACTATAAAAAAGGGTGATTATTATGCCTGGGGAACCCTTGAAACTCATCAAAAAGTTGGAAACACATTTTTACGTGCAATTCAAAATGAATCTAATTTAGATACTGCAAAAAGCATAAAGATCTCTTCGACACTTCCTACTTCTTTAGCGATTAATGTTTTTCCAAAATTAATTAATGCTGATGTTAAAAAACAAATTGATATTTTTGTAAGTGTAGTTGATTCTGATGGAAATCCTACAATTACTCCTGAAGATATTAAATTAAATTTTTTCTCAAATGATCAATATTCAGTTGGTGATAAATTAGATGATACTATGAAAGAAGTAAAAACTGTAATTAAAAAAGGACAGTTTGGCTATTATCTTAGACAAAATTTAGACCTCTCTCATTTACTTGCCAATGATATTAAAATTGGTGTAAGTGCAGAAGGATATGGAATTGCTACTGATACGTTTTCAACAGTAGGAAAGTCAATTAACATTGATAATAATAAAATAACTGAAAAAGACATACAATTATTCATTCCAGAAAGAATTCCTAGTAATGCTACTAGTATTGTGACTTATCAAGTTATTGCAGTAGAAGACGATGATGATGATGTTGATGAAAATGGAAATCCAATTATTCAAGAAACAGAAGATACTGAAGATGAAAATATAATCATTTTAACTATAGATGATCTAAAAGAAGGTGAATTTTATCCAATTCAAACAAATGAAAATTATTATGCTGATGGTTATGTTAAAAAATTAAATGTAATTTCTGGTGATTCAAAATTAGTTACAATTAAAGACATTGGTAAAATTGAAGTAGGTAACTCTTTTGGTACTGCTACAATTAGTTCAGGACAAAAAAGTGGACCTGTTTTGATTTCTGCATCTGTTCAGGGTGTGGGTTCTGATTCTGTTTTAACTGAAGTTGTTAATACGCTTGAGCAAAAAGAGGCTAGAATTTTCTCCCCGACTGGTCAGAATACAATACTATTTGATCGTGAAGGAAATTTTGATGTATTTTTGATTGCAATAGATAGTCAAGATAGACCAAAAGTACTGAAACATGATTCAAAATATCTTGTCACGCCTACAAATGGCATAATTGAAATCAAAAAGGATACTACTTTTGCATTTGCAACACTTCGTAGTGACTCATTTACTATAACTGAAGATAAAAATTTTATTGATTTGAAAGTAATTCCAATTGGAGAGGGTGCTGATTTGTCACTTGAAACCAAAAAAACCTTTGTTACTCAACCATCATCTAAGATTTCTGTATTACTTCCTATGAGTAAAATAAATGCAAATCATGACAAAAATTTTGGCATAGTGCAAATTGTTGATCTACAAGGCAATCCGATAATCCCTACATATGATATAAAGTCTAAAATTACATCATCTAAAGAAAGTCTGGTACAAGTAATTGATGATGCTGTAATTCCTTCTGGTGTTTCTTATGCTTCATTTCCAATTGAAACTACCGGTGTAATAGGAAATTCTATAATTTCAGCAAGTGCAAAAGGTGTGATAGGAACTGAATCTGAAATTAGTACTGATTCTTCATTGACAAAATTAAAAATATTTACAAGTGGTTTGACTGATCAAATTCCAGTTGACAAACCTGTTGAAATAAAATTATTTATTGATGATGAAAATGCTGAATCAGTTCCAGGTGCCTCTATTAAAATTAACGCTGATGGAAACTCAGTGGTAGTTCCAGATGTTATTCAAACAGGTCCTGATGGAAGTGCAGTTATTAGATTAACTGCAACAAACGGTCCTAGCATTTCATTAAATCTTATTGCTACTGCTGAAGGTTATTCTGAAGGAAAGGATACTTTGACAATTAATGTTGATTCTCCTGATAAAACATTGAATACTGTTGATCTTGATTTACCTGAATGGATTGTTTATGTGATTTTAGCTGCAATACTTTTGATTGGGGTGCTAGTTGTATTGTTTTTGAAAAAATCAAAAGCTCCACTTGAAGAAGATTGGGAAGAAGAAGAACTTTAATTTGATAAATTTTAATTGTAAATTTACATAGAAATATTATATTGTGTTTGTTTAACTCTTTGATGATCTCTGTATGGCTTAGAGTTATACGTGTCAAGTTTCTTTTAGCCTCAGTTATAGCCGTCTCACTTGGTCTTGCTATACATTGGAATCAACATTATACTATTGATCTATTTGATGCTTTTTTGACATTTGCTGGTGTGATGGCACTTCATGCTAGTGTTGACTTGTTAAATGATTACTGGGATTACAAAAGAGGGATAGACACTGCTACTAAACGAACCAAAATGAGTGGAGGAACAGGTGTTTTGCCAGAGGGACTGCTCAAACCATCTTCTGTTTATCGTGTAGGAATTGGATTTTTAATTTTAGGCTCTATAATTGGATTTTATTTTGTATTCACTGATGGAATAATTATTGCTGCAATTCTAGGATTTGCAATTTTGTCTATCTATTTTTATTCTACAAAAATTGTAGACTCTGGACTTGCTGAATTTTTTGTAGCAGTAAAAGGTACGATGATAGTGCTTGGAACTTTTTTTATTCAATCAAATCAAATTACTATTGAATCGATTTTAGGAGGAATAGTTGTAGGAGTTTTGTCTTCGTTGGTCTTGTTTATTACATCGTTTCCAGATCATGATGCAGATAAATCTAAAGGTCGAAAAACTCTAGTGATCGCAGTTGGTAAAAAAAGGGCAACATCTATTTTTTGGGGTTTTCCTTTAATTTCATATTTTGTAATTTTAATTGGGATTTTTTTAGAAATTTTCCCAATATTGTCTCTTATTACGATTCTTGGTATTCCATTATTGATAAAAGCAGGTCTTAGTCTCAGCAAAAATTTTGATTCCATTGATGAACTAGTACCTTCAATGTCTAACACACTAACGTTTAGCCGAATTACCGGAACATTGTTTGTGCTAAGTTTTTTGTTTGATGCAGTATTAATCAACTAGACATAAATTCAGTAATGTTTGATGATTTTTATGATCACAGGATTTGCTACATCTGAAGGTACGACTAAATTTGTTAAAAACTCAAGCGTAAATTCATTAAATTTTAAGAAGATACATGGTCTTGAATTATCTAATGTTGGTATTGGTACCTATCTTGGAGACCCAAATGATCAGACCGACGAACTTGTAAAAAATGCAGTAAAACAATCTGTTTTATCTGGAATTAATGTAATTGATACTGCAATTAATTATAGAGCCCAAAAAGCCGAACGTTCTGTTGGAAAAGCAATCTATGAATTAATTAACGAAGAAAAAATTACTCGTGATCAAATTTTTATCAGTACAAAAAATGGATATATTACAAACGATGCTGATATAAAACAAGAATTTTGGGAATACGTTAAAGATGAATATACTCAAAAAGGGATACTAAAAGAAGGTGACGTATCCTCCGGATACCATTGTATGACTCCACGATATCTTGATGATCAACTAGAACGTAGTCTGAAAAATCTAGGTTTAGAATGTATTGACTTGATATACCTGCATAATGCTGTAGAGGGTCAAATCAAAGACATCTCAAAAGAAAAGTTTTTGGAAAATCTAAAATTTGTCTTTGAATTATATGAACAAAAACGAAAAGAAGGAAAAATAAAATTTTATGGTATGGCAACATGGGAATGTTTTCGAGTTTCTTCTGATAATCCCCAATATCTTTCATTAGAAGATACAGTAGAATTGGCAAAAACTGTAGGTGGTGAAAATCATGGATTTCGCTTTATTCAACTTCCATTTAACATGTATTATGATCAAGCACTACTTGCAAAGAATCAAACACTTGCAGGAAAACCTGTTTCTATATTGGAAGCAGCATCAAAGTTGAATGTTGGAGTATTTACAAGTGTACCATTAATGCAAGGACGATTATTGACACCTGGTGCAATGCCAGAGTTTAATGAACTAAAACCATCACTTCGTGCCTTGCAGTTTATTCGTTCATCTCCTGGTGTAATATCTCCACTGGTAGGACAAAAATTACCCGTGCATGTTTCTGAAAATCTTGAAATAATGAAAATTCCTCCAATGCCTGAGGAAGAATTTCTTGCATTGGTTAAGAAATTAACTTCATGATTTCAAAAATTGTTTATTCATGCGTTGAAGCGATGAATTCTATGGAAAGATAATAAATGGGTAATTTGAGATTATAATCAGAAATTTGTCTTCTAAGATTTTTGATTATTCTGCTATTTGTAAAACGATTTTGTCATTAGACCCTAAAATTAGATTTGCTGGAGTAATTAATGAACGAGGAAGATTGGTTGCTGGTGGAATGAAAGAAAATGTTGAACCATTAGAGAATGAAAAAGATGATGAGATGATCTTCATGGAACTTGCATTAAGAGTAAAAATGAGAAAAGAATTTGATAAACAATTGGGTCCGGTAAATTTTGCATTAGCATCAAGAGAACGTGCATTAGCAATTAGTTTTTTAGTTAATGATGATATTTTGTATGTTGTTTCAGAACCTGATGCCGATTACGGTGTGCTTCCAAAAAAAATATTGAAAATAATCCACTCATAATTTTCAACCTGTCTTCAGATCTAATCCAACATATCTATAAATAGAAATGATCTGTGAAAAAATTTGTGCCAGTAGACCCCGTTTGTGGAATTGAGCTTTCTGAAGAATTAGCAGTAACTCATGAATATGATGGAAAGAAATTATTTTTTTGTTGTAATGGATGTAGGAAAATTTTCATTAGAAAACCAAAAAAATGGAAGAAAAATATCTAAATTGGAAAAGCCCCACACATGCGACAAAATTTTGAGTTTTCTACATTGAAATTACAATAAGGACATGATTCCCTGTCTTGTTTCTTTGTAGGGGGTTGATACAATTTTCTATATATTTCGTAATAATGCATGGATTCCTTTGTTCTTATTGTAACTCCATCTGCATCTTGTATTTTCTTTTTCTTTTCTAAAAATAATTGATCGTTTATCACAGAATCAAACAAATTCGAAAGTCCTGCCGTACCTGACCCGTCTTGCATGGGGGATTTCTCTCTCCATGCAATTTGCATTGGAATGTTTTTCTCAAATGTCTTTCTGAGAATCCATTTTCCATATCTTTTTGTTTTTTCTTCTCTAACTTTGAGGTTTGATGGAATTGTCTTTGCAAATTCTATGATATTTTCATTCAAAAATGGTGATTCTACTGTTATTCCTAGTGCTTTACCTATCTCCTGCGTTGGAAAATGCATTACAGAGCATACTCTTTGTATCTCTTTGTCTAGTTCCTCTTCTGATTTTTTTATCAAAAAATTATACCCTGCAAATAATTCATCTGCACCATCGCCTGTAATAATTCCAGAACTTTTTTGATCCTTTGCCCACTGTATTGCTAGGTACATAACTACATTATTTCTGATTTCAATATCGTTAAAGTTTCTTAGAATTTTTATGGTTTCTTCTATGGCATTTAAAATATCTGTGGTACTTACTTGATTGATTACTAATGGTATGTTGAACTCCTTTGATACTCTTTGAGAATATGTAAGATCACTTGCAACAAAATCTTTTGCTATTATTGCAATTGATTTTGGTTTTTGTTCTTTTAGAAAATATGCAATAATTGTACTATCTAACCCCCCTGATATTGCTAATGAATTTGATTTGCATGACTCACATGACTCTTTTAAAATATCATACAGTTTTTTAGAAATATCTTCCAATGAATCAATTATATTTTTGAAACTAAAATAGGTTAGCCTAATTAATTATTGGCTAATCTGCTGTTTAGGCAACTTTTTGTATTGCAAACTTTAAATCCTTTATCAAAACTTTGTGGAGTAATGTTACTTCCTGCAGAAATTGAATCAAAGACATTGATTCCTGCATTGCGAGCAATTCTTGCTAAAAAATTAGCCGAAGATCATAATATTCGTGAAGACGAAATTTCAAAAATGCTTGGAGTTACACAAGCAGCTATTAGTAACTACATCCGTGGAACTCGTGGTGATCCATCTTTAATTGCAAAACTTTTGGCAGAAAAACAAGTCTCTACTTTGATTGATGAGTTAACTGATAATCTGTCATCTGATATGGCTTATACTCCGTCTAGCCTTTCAAAATTTATCGGTCTTTGTAATTATATCAAATCAAGCTTGTTGATTTGTGAGATTCATCACAATTTAGAATCCAATATAGATGAACAAGTTTGTAAAGAATGTGAAAACATGCTTCTAAAAGGTCCTGGTAGTGTATACTAGGTTTTAATTAAAATAATTTCTATATTTGAAGTCATTCTTCCTATTCCTGCGGCTGCTTCAGTATCGAGTTTAATCTTCTCGACTTTTGAATTACCATGTAACATCTTTTCGGTAATGATATTTGCAACTGCAACTGCATTTGGAATTGAATTTCCAACTGCTCGAAGTATTACTTTCTTTTTATTTCCTAAAATTGGCAATACATCTAGAGCTACTTGCATTACTGGATCATTTCTGATATGAAGTATAGTCGTTTCAGGTTTGTTGATCTGCTCTTGACCATATTCTTTTTTAATCTCTTCCATGAGCATTATTCAATAATTCGCAATTTTGTGTTCTATTAAGTTTTATCGACGATTGATTCACTTAATCAAAGTATTCAATTGGTATGTTTTGATAATCTCCGTTAGGGAGTACTCTTCTAATAGTAATTGGAATAACTCTTTGTTCTAATTCTTCCATGGCAATATCTAATGATATTCTTGCAGTTTTTGGAATTGGAATGAATGGTGGTGCTCCTAATGATAACTGTAACGCTCTTGCCCCCATAATTCTTGCCTTCTCAAATCTTGTTAGTGTTGGAGGTCCAATTGATATCTTGCCTTTTTCACATGGAATTTCTACTGGATCATGTTCTAAAATTGTTTCAACTACTTCTCGTGATTCTATTTCTTTGATTCTTTTTTCTAGTGCCTCTTGTTGTTTTTCAGTTAGCGGTTCTAGACCTTCATTTTTTTCAATTAATTTTCGATAAGTATCTAATGCTTTGTTCAATCCGGTGTTTACTTCTACGTCTCCTTCAAAAACTTCCTCTACTTCAGGAGCTTCTACATATTCTTCTGGTTCTTCTACAATTAATTCAGCTTCGTTAGAATCCGACAAGTACCCAAATTCTCTCAAAGCGTTATATAATCCAATAATTTTAAACTACAAATTGAGCTCACCATCAGTCTCGCGAAAGCAGATAATTTTGGAAATTAAAGGAAAAATAAAGATCCGCTGTGATCTTAAACGCCATCTGTCTCCAAGGACGGTTGGGACCATAATGAGATCTTTGCCATTGGAAGGACACGCTCATTTTCTGGGAAAAAATATTGCTTATTTTGAAACGATACTTGATTCTGGAATTGAAAGATCCACAAAAGAATTCAAAAAAGGAGATATTGCTTTTTTGTCTTCTACTGGTAGTGTATGCTTTTTTGTTGACGATGCTGCTCCTGGAAAAATTATGACTCCTATTGGAAAAATGTTAGAAAACATTGATGCGCTAAAAGATGTGAAATCTGGAGACGTTTTTTGTCTCTATGAGGAAACTGCTTGATAGATGTAATGTCCGCTATATCCACCAGTACGCTTTACAATTCCTTTCTTTGTTGATTCTATTAAAAATGCATTTGCTGCTGATATTTTAACTCCAGTCTGTCTTGCAAGATCGTGAACTGTTACGACTTTGGAGCTTTTGATTATTTTAATTGCTTCTGCTTCATTTACCATTACTGTAATCTCTGCTTTACGTGGACCTCCCTCCCCTCTATCTTTTCTACTCTTTTTTGAATCCTTTGGATCTTTTCCATCCTTTGCATTTTGAGTCTTGTCCTGTTTTGCTGGACTAACTTTTTTGGTTCCACCCATATTGTCTGAAAAAAATATTCCTCTTATAAACGATGTATAATTTTGATTTTTAAATCATAAATTAAAAAACCATATTGGCAATGTTGCTTTTTCTCAAATATAAATAACATCTAATTTATCCATAATCATGGGTATTGTTTCAAAAGGCGCAAAATGTAATGTTGATGGCTGTGATAAAGAAGGAGCCCGTTCATTAAATACAACCAAAGTAGAAAACGCAGGATTACGTGTAGTGTCCGTTGGCAAAAAGACTGTTCTTTGTAAAGAACATTACAAAGAATGGAAAAAAGAATCTAAAGATGATAGAGATCTAGAACGTGCTCGTTTTGACAAGTTTTAGATTTTCTTTGTTTTTCTTGTTTTTTGTTTCAATATGTTTTTTCAAATAATCTGTTGTATATTCGATTTTAATTCATTAGTTTTGGAATAAATAAATACACTAGTAAAATTATCTCAATTCTTCCAAGGATCATCAAAAATCCAAATATTACTGTCATTGTAGGACTAAGTGCTGAATTGACAGTTCCTGCACCGTGTCCAGTTGTTGTTATGGCAGAAATTCCATCAAAAAACGCATTTTGAAAATCATATCCTATTGTATGCATGTATGTGGCAATTAGAAGTGGAACAATTACAGATACTGCCAAAATTATAATTCCAACTATGATGTCTTTTTTATCCGATTCAGATATCTGAGCATTTTTTCGATTAAAAACATGTCTAATCTTTGCTAGGTGTATGAATCTAAAAATTTTGATCCCTCCAGCAGTAGAAAATCCACAACCTCCAATTATCATGGCAATGGTGATTATTGTAAGTGCAAGTGGATTTATGTTCTCTAGATTTGCTGTTTGAAATCCTGTAGTTGTACTTGCTGAAATCATGTTAAATATTCCATCCTGCCAATTTAGCCCCATTGATAATGTGAATGTAATGCAAAAAATAACTAGTAGACTTAGGTACACTAATACCTCTTTGGTTAATTTAATTGTAAAAAATTTTTTTCTGACAAATGCATAATGTACACTAAATGGCAGTGACCCAAGTATCATCGCAGCTATTAATACTAAATATTTTGGTGTGGTAAAATCGTCAAATATCTTAGAATCTGGACTAGTCCCACCTGTAGATAATGCACTAAAAGCTAATGCAAAATCATCTAATATTTCACCTTCTCCTAAATAAAATAACAGTAAAGCAATTGATACTGCATAAATTGAAAAAATTATTGTGATTGTTGCAAGTAAATTTTTTAGATGTGGGACATTTCCTGAAATGAATCCTCTCATCATTTTGATTTGCCTTTCTGAATAAAATACAGTTACAATCAGATAGATAAAGCTCAAACCTCCAACAAACTGGGCATATCCACGGTAAAATGTAAAACTTCTTGGCAAGTCTTCAGGATTTTGTACAAGGGAATATCCTCCGGTTGTAAATCCTGCAGAGCTTTCAAAAAATCCATCTGCAAATAGTTCTAGCGGATCATTACTTCCAAAATCAATTACAAAAAGTTGAGGTATCATGCCAAACAATACTAAAATTATGAAACTTGCAAAAACTAGAATTGCAGTTCCTCTTAATGTCAAAGGATGCTTTTGACCATAAGAATTCATGAAAAAACCAGAAATTATTAGTAAAATTGACATTAGATATATTCCAGTTGCAACAACAGAATCGTTTAGTACTGTTGCAACAATTCCTGGAATGAACATCAACACTCCAGTAAATTGCAATATGACGCCGAGATTCCAAATAATTCCTAAAAATGTGGATTGTTTTTGTTGTTTGATCAATGATCTTTTTACAAGATTGGCTATTGTGTCCAAGTAAAGCATTCCAACAACCATCTCGCTATTTGATAATACTGCTAATTTTCGAATTTTTTTCTCACGCATTATTGCAAGCGCTTCAGAAATAGTTTGATTTTCTCTAATTGTGATTAATGGAAATACCATGATATCTCCTAGTGTAGTCTTTGTTGGGTTAACAAATGACTCACTTAATTTTGTTAAAATGTCTTCATCTGTAACTATCCCCAATGGATTGTATGATTCATCTACTACAATAATTTCATCTAGATCCTTTTTTTTTAATATTGTACACGCTTCAGAAACCCTAACATGTTCTGATAACATTAGAATATTTGTTCTATAATATTGTGATACTTTTTTATTAAAATAATCTGTCTGATTACCCTCTTGGGACATTCACGCTTCACCTAGAATCCCTATTGATTAAGTTTGTGTCATGTAGTCAGAAAATAAATACGTCATACTGATGATTTTATCTAATTATCATTCATGATGTGATTTTTAGACTAATTTTTAAACTAGATCAATTGATTGACAATTGAGATTAAAATGAAAAACTCTGATATTGGAATTGGGTTTACATCATCAGAACTATTGAATTTTATTAATACTGATGATAATATTATAATTTATGACTTGCGAAAAAAAGAAGAGTTTGCTAAAGGGCATATTAAAAAATCTAGTTTAGTAAAATATGTTGAAGGGAGTTTAATTGATGTTCCAAAATATTCGAAGATAATTTTGATAAGTAAAGACGACGAACAATCAAAACAGATGGCAATCGCTTTGTGTTCTCATGATATTGATGCCTATTATTTGATTGGTGGAATAAACAATTGGCCATACAGACTTTATTTTACAAATATTTCTTATGTGGGAACAAAATACCCATAACACATAATGAATATCATCGATTTACATGATCCTCAAAGAATAAACCGAAGTCCTGATGAAGTTGAGGTATTGATTTCGGCAAGTAGTTTTGCTGAACAAGAATTTCTGATAAACACTGTGGAACTTCGACTTTATATTGAAAAAAATGATGAGAAATTAGGACCTTATTCGCTAATCACATCTTTTGTTGATACTGACAAGGGATCAGTAGAGATGATTTATGATGAGGGATTTCGCGGTGTTGATTCTCTTAAACGTACAGTGTTGTTTCTTAAATCTAATTTGGGTATCTCTGGATTGATTTTACGTTCAATAATTACTCTAAGAGATAAGATTGAAAAACAAAAATAATGATCTTTAAAAAAATCAACATAAATTCACGCCTATGCAGTGTTCTTTATTTTTAATGTAAAACAATATTGTATCAAATAATTCAAAAAGTAAACTTTTCAATCATATTTTATTATGATCCCGGATTAAATTCACCTTGTTTTTAGTAATGTTATGAAAGGCGACGTATTGTTACAAAATATCAAAGTTAGCGAACTTGTTCCATTGTCTACAGGGAAAAAGGCAAAGGAGACAAAATTACTAATTCGTGAAGCAGTACTAACTAAACTGGGTAAAAACATCAGTAATGTGCAGAAGAGATGTACCGGAAAACCCCTGTCTCTTAGTATTATATTTTATCTACACAAGGCAAAATATTCAAAAAAGGATCTTTCTAGCCTTTTTGATGTCATTGTTAAAATTCTTGGAGATGAAATGTCTACCAAGAAAGATGCTCTTAAAGGTCTGGAAATCATAACTGATCCAAGTTTGATTTGTAGAATTATCCTAGAAAAAAATCTAATCAAAAAAGACGCAAAAGAAGAATTTTCATTTTCTATATATGAATGGGGTTAACAGTGTAAATGCTATATTTTTCCAGCATGTCTTTCCATTGAATCTTTATGCGTGAAAAATAGGCACGAAAATCGTAATGTTTGGTTTTTTAACCAAAGACTTAATTCAATTATTATTTGGTTTGAGAATATGCGTATACTGCAATTGCATTGTGACAGCATAGAGTATACTCCAATAAAAAAGGAGATCAAAAGTGCTGAAGAGGTTGTTCCTGAAACAAAAAGATTAGAAGAAGTTGTTGTTGTTTTTGTAGCAATCGAAAATGGTGATGATTCATCTGTTGCTCAAAGTGCAATTTCTCAAATAAAAAATTCCATGGCAAAAATTGGATGTAAAAAATTACTATTATATCCATATGCTCATCTTAGCTCAAATTTAGCGGCACCATCCACTGCATTATCCTTACTTAAAGAGATGGAGTCTTCTGCAACTGACCTTGAAGTATCTCACTCTCCGTTTGGTTGGACAAAATCATATCATCTTAAAGTAAAAGGACACCCATTAGCTGAAAGTTCCAAAGTTGTAACAAAAGAAAACATTGGTGAAAAAACATCTACTGAAGAAAAAGAGATGACTTCTGAAGCACTAAAAGGAGAATCAAAAATTACTTCGTATTGGAAGATACTTTCTCCAGAAGGTACACTTGAAAACATTGGAGATTTTAATTTCTCAAAATATCCAAAACTTGAAGTGCTTGCAAAATACGAGTCAGCAAAAAAACGAGCAGTAGATGAACCGCCACCACATGTTGCGTTGATGAAGAAAATGGGAATTGCAGACTATGAACCTGCATCTGATTCTGGAAACATGCGCTTTTTTCCAAACGGTCGTTTGATAAAATCCCTCATTGAAAGATTTGTCACCGATAAAGTCAAAGAG
This sequence comes from Nitrosarchaeum sp., assembly GCA_018334095.1. Classification (GTDB taxonomy): domain Archaea; phylum Thermoproteota; class Nitrososphaeria; order Nitrososphaerales; family Nitrosopumilaceae; genus Nitrosarchaeum. Next base: position 80,563 of record JAGXTE010000058.1, on the reverse strand, counting down.
TATGGCGGTTATGAAGTTGAGACTCCAATTATGTATGATTCTCATCATCCAAGTATGGTTAGCTATTTCAATAGATTTCCTGCAAGACAATACAATATTGATTCTGAAGGCAAAAAATTATTTTTAAGATTTGCAGCCTGTTTTGGGCAATTTTTGATGGCAAATGAATTTCAAATGTCATACAAGAATCTACCTTATCGATTATACGAATTAACTCGTTATAGTTTTAGACGTGAACAATCTGGAGAGTTGGTTGGATTAAGACGATTAAGAGCATTTACTATGCCTGACTGTCATGCATTTTGCAAAGATATGATACAATCTATAGAAGAAATCAAAGTTAGATTTGATTTATCTCGCAATGTTCTAACAGAACTTGGAATTGTAGAGTCTGATTATGAGATGGCAATTAGATTTACTGAGGATTTCTACAATGAAAACAAATCATCAATTAATGAATTAGTAAAGAAACATGGTAGACCTGTGCTTGTTGAAATGTGGAAAGAAAAATTCTTTTATTTTGTTTTAAAATGGGAATTTAACTTTGTAGATTCTATGGGAAAAGCATCTGCTCTTTCTACTGATCAAATTGATGTTGAAAATGGAAATCGTTATGGTATTGAATTTGTAGACGAACATAACACTCGTAAAAATCCTATCATATTGCATAATTCTCCGAGTGGGGCAATTGAGCGAGTAATCTATGTAATTTTAGAAAAAGCAGCTCAGGAAATTAAAGAAGGAAAAAAACCCCAGTTTCCATTATGGCTTGCACCAACACAAGTTAGAGTGATTCCACTTAAAGAAGAATTTTCTAATATTTGTGATAGTTTATCTGATAAATTATCATCTCGGAATATTCGTGTAGATATAGATGATAGAAACGAAACTATAGGAAAGAGAATCAGAGATGCTGAAAGAGATTGGATTCGTTATACTCTCGTAATTGGAGAAAAAGAAGCAAATTCGGAAAATCTAAGTATTAGGGATAGGCAAACAGGAAATGTTAGAGAATTGACATTTGATGATTTTATTAATGAAATTAGTGAACAAACAAAAGGCAAACCATTTACCGGACTAAACCTTCCAAAGTATCTTTCACAAAGACCCCAACTGATGGTGTAAAAATGAGTTTTCTTGATTTATACATGAATAGAAATCCAATGATTACTGCTTCATCTAGTGATTCTGAGCCTGTAGCTACAGTATTTGGAATTCCATTTGATTCAACTCATTCTTACAAGCCTGGATGCCGATTTGGACCTGATGTAATTCGTGACGCTTTTAACAATATTGAGATATTTCATCCACAATTTGGTATTGATTTAGAATCTGTAAATATTGAAGATCTGGGAAATACCACTCATACAGTTGTTGCAAGTGAGATGATTGACATGGTTGGTAAGATCACAAAAGAACTAGTTGAAAAGAAAAAACAATTGTTCATTTTAGGTGGGGAACACTCACTTACATTTGGTACATACATGAGTTTCCCAAAAGAAACTGGTTATGTCGTGTTTGATGCTCATTATGATCTACGTGATGAATTTGCCAATACAAAATTAAGTCATGCTGCATATCTTAGAAGGATTGTAGAACAGAGAGGTGCTGATAACATATTACATGTTGGTGCCCGTGCTTTTGTAAAAGAAGAACTTGAATTTTTAAAAGAACATAATATCAAAACCATCACAGACAAACAAGTAAGAGAAGGAAATGGTCCTAAAATGCTAAAAGATTTTGTATCGTCTTTTGATTCTATTTATACTAGTTTTGATCTTGATGTGTTAGATCCTGCATATGCTCCTGGTGTAGGAAACCCAGAAGCTGCAGGAATGACCTCTCGAGAATTATTTGATTTAATTTATTCACTTGAAAACAAGAATGTAATGGGTGTTGATATAGTAGAATTAAACCCACAATACGATAATGGCGCTACTGCCTCAATTGCAGCAAAGATAATGTCTACATTAATTGCTATGAATTTATCTCGATTAAATTATAAATAAATTACTTTTTGATGTGATAGTTTTGAAATTTAAATTTAACAAAAATAAAATTAGTATGTTGAAAATACAATTGGGAAATTTACAATGCTAAATAATCTCAGAGGAACACTGCAACCAATACTTGAAAAGATCGGAAAAACGTTTGCATCTACTGGACTTTCGCCAAACTTTTGGACATTTGTAGGTCTATTGTTTGCACTTGCATCTGCAATAGTATATGGAATGGGAATTGAATTTGGATTGATTATTGGTGGTGTTTTGCTACTCGTATCTGGTTTTTTTGATATGGTTGATGGACAAGTCGCCAGGGTAACTGGAAAAACTTCAAAGAAAGGATCCTATCTTGATTCAATGTTTGACAAGATTGCCGAAGTTGCAATCTTTTTAGGATTATTGATTGGTGGGTATGCCGAACCATATCTTGTAATGCTTGCAATCACATTATCATTACTGGTAAGCTATGCTAGAGCAAAATCTGATGCCCTTAACATCAATATGCAAGGAATTGGCATTGGTGAGAGAGCAGAACGTTTGCTAGTTATTGCAATAATTGGAATAATTGGATATATGGAACCTGCAGTTATGATTGTTGTTGTAATTGCAGGAATCACACTTGTTCAAAGAATGATAACTACTGCTAAAAATATTAAAGAAAAAACAGAATAGATACTTATCGAATAATATCAATATCTTAACATAACTAACGTTTTTTTATATTAAATGAATTAGTATATTGCCCAACAATGAAGAATACTAGAGCATTGATTGTAGTACAAAATGATTCACTGTTTCACGATCTGAGAAGGGCAAAATTTCTATCCAAAAATAATTTTTAATTAATTTTAAATTAATAATTCAATTATATTTTAAAGAAAACTCCTAACGTAGTTTTCCACGTTGTCTTCTGCTATCTTCAGATCTAATTTTTAAAATCTTAAAGTGAATTGCACAAGAAATACAATACCATTTCAAAACTGTTGGTGATGCAATGTATGCTCCTTGAGCTCGTAGTTCTTTTGCCAAAGTGTGTTCGACTAGATTGATTCTGCCAGTGACTTTCTTTGCTTTGTCTTTTGGAACGGTACATCCACAGTTTGTACACTGTACTGTTCCTGAGGATCCTTTACCTCCTTTGGTACGACCTCGACTTGCACGTTTAAGTGGCATGAAATTTATCGATTCCTCCTCCTTATATTCTTGTGTGCTTTGAATACCCCCATTCAAAATGTAAGTAATTTCTTATGCTCTCTATCCAATATCTCATGATGATGTAACACTTGGTATTACACAAAATATGTCTGGAGAATGAAATTCCAAATTATTTGATCGATAGATATGTGCTTCTAGGTTCTTATCATCTTTGCACTGTTTTTTTGAAATCCGATCATGTTTTAATGTTAGAACAAGTATTACTGAAATATTATGCGTGGCTTATGTCATGTTTGCTTTAGATCAAATATGGAGTTGGTTATAATGAAAGGGAACCTACTTTGTCAAGAATGTTTCAATAAAAACAATGCAAAAAACTAAATCATTACTATTTGAACTTAATTTATGAAACTTGCATTATTTTCACACTGTGCAATTGATTCAATTACACTTGAAGGTGATACTCATGAACAAATTGGAGGTGCAGCTTGTTATGCTGGTCTAACTGCAAGAGAACTCAAATTTGACGTATCTCTGTTTACAAAATTTGGTAAAGATTTTCCACAACAATACCTAACTCAAAATAAAATTAAATTTGATAATGGTTTTTCTAAAAACCTCACTACTAGATTTGCAATAAATATAACCGGTTCTGATAGAACTTTAAAACTATTACATGAATGTGAGCCAATTGAATATAATACCATCAATGCCGATGGTTCACTAATTACACCAATCTTTCATGAAATTTCATCTGAAATATTTTCTAAAATTAAAAAAGATTCTAATTTTACTCTAGTTGATCCACAAGGATTTTTACGTAGAGTTGACTCAAACAAAAATGTCATTTTAGAAAATACAGATCTTGATCTAAATGGTGTTAATGCAATCAAGGTAAATCCTGAAGAGTCTCAAAAAATTGTAAATGGAACAAATGATGAGATGATGATGGCATTGCAAAAAAAAGGTGTTGAACATGTATTATTTACAAACAAAACTGAAGTGTCTTTGTTGGTAAAAGATAAAATTTATTCCATTACTTTGCCAAACAAGGAAGTATATGATACCACAGGTATTGGTGATATTTTCTGTGCAACATTTTGTTGTACTATGCTAAAAGAAAAAGACTTTCTCTGGGCTTTGTGTTTTGCAGGCGGTTCAGCTCAGGCTGCACTTGACTCAAAGCAGGTAGGTCTGCTAAAAATACCACAAAAACATGCAATTGAGACTAATGCCTCATATTTTTACAATTTGGTAAAGTATAGAACAATTTAGTACTTTATCCTTTTATTGAACTCCTAGTTTCATTTCACTGTGCAAATAGGTATCTATGCTTCTGGTACGACTGACTCTGCAGCAAAAACAATTAAAAAAATTCTAGATGATGAGGAAATTGAATCATTTGTAATTACTGCAAAATCAAAAGCAAAACACGCTGATTGTGTTTTGGTACTTGGAGGAGATAAGGGTGTCAGAAATTATTTTCATAGACACTTTGATTCCATATCTCCAGTACTTGGAATAAGTGAGGGTGAATCAAGTGGATTTTTGGCTCAAATTGATCTTAGAGAATTTTCATCTTATGTCAGAATACTAAAAAAACAAAATTACACAGTTGAGGAAGTGCCAAGACTAGGAGTAAAAATTGACGGAAAAAATGTCTATCCTGTCTTAAATGATGTTGCAGTATTTTCATCAAAAAGTGCAATGTTGATGGAACATACACTACGTGTAAACGATGAAGAGGTTTGGCACGATAATAGTGATGGAATAATCATCTCTACTCCTATCGGTTCATCTGCATATTCAATGTCTGCTGGTGGTCCTATGCTGTTTCATGATTCTGATGTATTTGAAATAATTTCTGTCAACTCTTTAGATATTACACGAAGACCAATCATAGTATCAAACAAAAGTTCTATTCAAATCAGCGATATATCAGCTAGACTTCACTGTGAGGTTGTACTTGATGGTCTTGATAGATACAAAGTAAACAGCATGGTAGAATGTACCCAGTATTTGCCACCAGCTAAGATAATTCGTCTAAAAAAAGACTCTACTGCAATATCTGCACTTGCAAAAAAAGTACATCTTGCTGAAGAGTTACTTAGTATGCCTCCTAGTTCTAAACTATTGTTAAAAACACTAGAGTATGAAGGTGCCTTGACTCAAAAAGATCTTGCAAATAAGACATTACTGCCAAGCAGAACCGTTAGATTGGCACTAAGTCATTTATTAAAAAAAGGCTATGTAAAAAAGAAAGTTTCAATTAGAGATGCACGACAAAAAATCTATGAGATATCCAAAATAGAATGACCTGGGTTTTATTTCTGTGATGCTGCACTTACAAATGCCTCAAATGCTGGCTCTGGATATCCTGGTCTACTGTTAAATTCTGGATGAAACTGAACGCCCAGATAGAATTTATGTGTTGGAATCTCTAACATCTCCATTCTCTTTCCGCCATCGCTATATGCTGAGAATATCATTCCGTTTTTCTCAAGTTCTGGGATGTATTCCTTATTGATTTCATATCGATGTCTGTGTCTTTTGCTAATCGTATCTGCATTGTAGATTTTATGTGATATTGTATTTGGTTTTATTTTAACATCGTTGGCGCCAAGTCGCAATGAACCTCCCATGTCTAAAATATTTTTTTGTTCTGGAAGTAAATCGACAATTGGGTTTTTGGTATCTGCTTTTATCTCTGTAGAGTTTGCATCTTCTAATTTCAAAACATTTCTTCCAAATGCAATTGCTGCTAACTGAAATCCAAAACATATACCAAGGTACGGTATGTTTTTCTCTCTTGCATAGTTTGCAGTTTTTATTATTCCTTCGGAACCTCTTGTTCCAAATCCTCCTGGTACCAATATGCCGTCATATTTTGATAAAATATTATAATCTGTAATTGTTTCAGAATCAATCCAGTCAATTTCAACTGAATTTCCTAATTTTGCACCTGCATGTTTTAGTGCATGATTTACACTAACATAACTATCTGCAAGTGTAACGTATTTTCCAACCATGGCGATTTTTACTTTTTTATCTTCATGATTTGTCATTGATTCTGCTATGGCATTCCATTTATCCCAGTTTGCTGATGCATTTACCATTCCAACTTTTCCAAACTTTGTAAATAATGAATCCATAATTCCTTGATCATACAGTATCTGTGGTACTTGAAAAATTGATTTTACATCATGACATGATAAAACGTCATTTGCAGTAACATTAGTAAATAATGCAATTTTTTTCTTTGTCTTTTCTTCTAGTGGAGTACTGCATCTTACAGCTAAAAAGTCTGGCTGAATTCCTATTCTTCTTAATTCTTGTGCACTGTGTTGTGTGGGTTTTGTCTTTTGTTCACCTACTACATCAAGTGATGGTGCAAGTGTTACATGAACGAAAATCACATTCTGTGGTCCCTCTTCTACTCTAATCTGTCTTAGTGCCTCTAAAAATGGAAGTGACTCTATGTCTCCTACAGTTCCTCCACATTCTACAATTAAAAAGTCAAGATTTTCTTCTTCTGCAATTTTTCTAATTTTATTTTTTATCTCATCTGTAATATGTGGGATGATTTGAACACATGCTCCTAGATACTCTCCTTTTCTTTCCGCTTCGATAACTGTAGAGTATACTTGAGCTGTCGTAATGTTGTGACTTTTTGGAATGTTTTGGTTTAAGAATCTCTCATAGTTTCCTATGTCCATATCGCATTCACCTCCGTCTTCTGTAACGAAGACTTCGCCATGAGCAACTGGATTCATGGTACCTGCGTCATAATTTAGATAGGGATCTATTTTGATACATGATACTTTTTGATCAGCTAGTTGTAATAATTTTGCAATCGATGATGTTGTAACGCCTTTTCCGAGGCCAGACATCACTCCCCCCGTTACAAAAATTAGCTTAGTCTGCACATTAAGAAAACAATTCTCCTGTTTTTGTATGTTTTGCTAAACAAATCATAATCTATGCGATCTAATGCTTTGGCTTACTATCTTACATTTGTACGAAATTTTTTAATTTTTTTAACGAGTGTTTGGCATTTTTATCGGGTATTTTTTATTTCATAAAGCCTTTAGTTAATTGAGAACATCTAGTTAGTGGTCTTTACCTAAAATAAAGTTCCCCCCCTAATTCCCTTCAAAAATGACAGACCACTATTCTTTAACGAAAAATTTGTAAATTTTTTTCTTGATAGTATATTTAAACTAGTATCTGTTTTAATTTTAAAATTAAATTTTATCAGAATTATGTAAAATGATTTTGCATTTCTACTCAACGTTTTCATCACTATTCAATAATATTGAGATTTTTTAGAGTCAAAACATGATGGTAGAGACTGACACTTGTGATCACGAGTATGTTTCAAACGGAACACTTTCTTGTAGAAAATGTGGTAAAGTTCGTCTCTAAATCAAGATTTGATTAATTTTTCAATCGCTTTGATATTTTTAATATTATTTGAGAATAGTTTGTTTTTTGAGACTCTTGGTAAATGATGTAATATTTTTTTCAAGACTGTTTTTTGGAGTCTTTTCAATTAGTTTCAAAAATGCACTACCTACAATTACTGCATCAGCTCCTGCTGCAATGTATTTTTGTACATCTTCTGGTGTTGAAACACCAAATCCTACTCCTATTGGAATTTTTCCATTGGTAATTTTTTTTACTTCTTTGATTGCCTTTAGTGTATAATTTTGGATTCCTGTCTTTATTCCCGTGGTGCCATAAACTGCAACTAAATATAGAAATCCTGACGACGTCTTTACAATTTTTTCTATTCTTGATTTTGTAGTATTTGGAGATATCAAAAATATAGTATCTGCCATATTTTTAGCAGATTCAATGTACTCTTTTGATTCTTCAATTGACATGTCTGGAAGAATAAATCCGTCAATGCCTGCTTTTTTAGCTTCGGAAATAAAATTTGTATATCCTTTATGATACAAAATATTGGTGTATGTCATTAAAACTAGCGGAATATCTGTTTCACTTCTAATCTTTTTTACAATGTTAAAAAAACTCTTGATCTTTGTTCCATTGTTTAGAGATACCGTGCTTGCATTTTGAATTACTGGTCCATCTGCAAGAGGATCTGAAAATGGAAATCCTAATTCTACTATGTCTGCTCCTCCTTTGATTAGACCTCTTACTATTGATAGGGTTGCACTTTCATTTGGATATCCTACCATTATGTAGGTGATCAATGCTTTTTCATTCTTTGTAGAGAGTTCTGCAAATTTTTCATTAATTCTTGTCATTTTTACTCAAGTACCTTTGGACTTCTTCTACGTCTTTGTCACCCCTTCCTGAAAGTGTAACTACTATTGATTCTGATTTTTTGCTTTTTCTTGCAACTTTCATTGCTTCAGCTATTGCATGGGCTGACTCTAAAGCTGGAATGATTCCTTCTGTTCTTGTCAACATCAAAAATGCATCTATGACTTCGACATCTGTTGCAGAATGATACTTTACACGATTAGTATCTTTAAGATATGCGTGTTCTGGACCAACTCCAGGATAATCTAGTCCTGCTGAAATACTATGTGTCTCTGTAACCTGTCCTTCATCATCTTGTAATAGATAAGTCATCATTCCATGAAGTACGCCCTTACTACCTGCAGATAATGTTGCAGAATGATATTTTGATTTTAATCCTTTGCCTGCGGCTTCTACTCCTATGATCTCTGTATTTGTATCGACTAACGGATAAAATGTCCCGATTGCATTTGACCCACCGCCAACACAAGCAATTACCGTATCTGGTGTTTTATTTGATAATTTTTTCATCTGGGTCTTGATCTCCTCTCCAATCACACTTTGAAAATCTCTTACCATCACAGGGTATGGATGTGGACCTACTGCAGAACCAAGTAAATAATATGTATCTTCAACATTTGTAATCCAATCTCTGATTGCCTCGTTGATTGCATCTTTAAGTGTTTTTGAGCCTGATTTTACCGGATGAACTTTAGAACCTAACATGTTCATTCTGTATACATTTAGCTTTTGTCGTATGGTGTCTTTATAACCCATGTATACTTCGGATTTCATTCCTAAAACTGCACATGCCATAGCTGTTGCTACTCCGTGTTGACCTGCTCCAGTTTCTGCGATGATTCTTTTTTTATTCATCTTTTTTGCAAGTAATGCCTGCCCTAATGTGTTGTTTATTTTATGAGCTCCTCCATGTAACAGATCTTCTCTTTTTAGATAAATTTTAGCACCACCGCATTTCTCTGTCAAATTTTTTGCATAGTACAATGGAGTCGGTCTTCCAGCGTATTGTTTTAGGTAGTAATCTAATTCTTTTTTGAACTCTTTATTCTCTTTGAATTTGAGATAGTTTTCTTCTAACTCCTCAATTGCAGGAACAAGTGTTTCTGGAATGTACTTGCCGCCAAACTCTCCAAATTTTCCATCTTTAGGATATTTCAATATGCATTCACCAATTTTCTGACATGTTCTTCGATATTATCGCTTTTCATTATACTTGAACCTACTAGAAATGCATCAGCGCCACACTTTTTTAAATATTGAATATCCTCAACAGTCTCAATCCCACTCTCAGCAAGTATCGGCCTTGTTTTTTTATACCCTTCAAGTACTTTTTGCGTAGTTTTAAGATCAATTTCTAATGTGTCCAGGTTTCTGTTGTTAATTCCAATCAAATCAGCTTCTGTATTGAGTGCATTTTCAAATTCTTGTTTTGTGTGAACCTCTAGCAATATTTTCAATCCTTTATTGTGACCATATTTGATGAATTCATCAATGTCTTTGAGAAATCCCTGGTCAAACAATGATTGAATAACTAACATGTAATCTGCTCCTATTTTTTCAGCAGCATCAATTTGTACTGTATCAATCATGATATCTTTCATTAGTAACGGGACATCAACTGATTGTCGTACCTGCATGAAATATTCTGGTGAACCGTTAAACAAATGAGGCTGGGTTAGCACAGATAATGCTTTGGCACCGCCTGCAATCATTTGTTGTGCTATGCTTGATGGGTCTGATAATGTTCTAATTTTGCCTAATGATGGGGATGAAAACTTTACTTCTGTAAGAAGAGTTGCATGTTTGTTTGTTTTTATTATTTGTAAAAAATCCTTATCTGATTTTTGTAATTTAATGTTTACATCATATATCCCATCATCAATTGCAGCCTGAGAATTATTTACTAATTTTCTCAGTATGTTTTCAACCATTTGTTATCTCCTTTAATTTTGAAATGTCCCCTGTATCTGCAACAAATCTTTCTAGTAGTTTTAATGCCTTACCTTCTTTAATCGTATTTAATGCCAATTCCACTCCTTCTTCAAAATTCTTTGAGATATTTGCAACAATTAACCCTCCTGCTGCATTAAGTACTGTAGTTTCAGTCATTGCTTGGTTTGCTGTGTTGTTTAGAACGCCTACAAATGATTCTATTGCATCTTTTTTTGTTTTAATTTGAATATCTCTTAATTTTGATTTATGTAATCCTACAACTTCTGGATCTATTGCATTCATTAACACTTTGTCGTTTTTTATAATACATACTCTGTTAGTTGCACTAGTTGAAAATTCATCCATTCCATCATCTGAACGAACTGTCATTATGTTTTTAGCTCCTTTTCTTTTTAGAATTAATGGTAATCTGTCAAGATACTCTGTTGAGGATACTCCAATAAGTTGATTCTTTACACCAGCAGGATTTGACAATGGTCCTAAAAGATTAAAAGCTGTTCTCTTTTCTAACTTCTTTCTTGCAGCTGCAACATGTTTCATTGCAGGATGAAACTTTTGTGCAAACATAAAACAAATGTTATGTTTTTCTAAAACATTTGCAATTTGAGTAGGTTCTTGGTTCAAATCATATCCAAAATATTCAAAAATATCGGCACTTCCTGAAATTCCAGAGCTTGATCTATTTCCATGTTTAGCTACAATTCCTCCAGCGGCTGCAACTACAAATGATGCTGTAGTTGATACATTGAATGTCTGGAGTTTGTCTCCTCCCGTTCCGCACATGTCTATTATTGTTCCATTGTTTCTAGGCTCAACTTTGAGGGAAAACTCTTGCATTTTATCTAGCATCCCCAATAATTCATCATCTGTTTCTCCTTTTTCAGTTAAACAGGATAAAAAATCAAAATTTTCTTGATCGTTTGTTTTTCCAGAAAGAATATCAACCATCACTGAATTAATTTCGTCATATGTAAGATCAATCTTTTGTTGTAGTTTTGAAATTAAATTTGATATCATTTTCTATCCTTTACCTGTTTTATGAAATTTGCCAGAATTTTTTTCCCATCTTCTGTCATAATTGATTCTGGATGAAATTGTACTCCTTCTATAAGATACTCTTTGTGCCTTATCGCCATCACTTCTCCATCATCTGCAGCAATAGCCGTAACTTCTAGCACATCTGGAATTATTGTCTTATCTCCTACAAGTGAATGATATCTTGTTGCCCTAAATGGATTCTTGACATCTTTGAACAGCTCTGAGTTTGTATGATCTACTGGACTGGTCTTTCCGTGTCTGACACATCCTGCATTTGTAACTTTGCCGCCAAATGCATCAATGATGCCTTGATGTCCCAAACATACCCCTAGTATTGGAGTAGTTGGCCCCATGTCTTTTATTACATCGCTACATATGCCAAAATATTTTCTATCCGTAGGTGTTCCTGGACCTGGCGATATTATTATTGCATCATAATTATTTTGTTTTATTTTCTCTAATGTTATCTTGTCGTTTCTAATAACATCGCAATCAACTCCCAGTTCCCCCAAGTATTGCGCAATATTGTAAACAAATGAATCGTAATTGTCTATGATTAAAAATTTCATTTTGTTGCCTCTCTTAATGCTTGAAGCATTGCTCCAGCTTTGTGTTCTGTTTCTTTGAATTCACTTTCTGCAATAGAATCTGAGACAATTCCTGCTCCTGATTGAACAAATCCTTTACTTCCTTCTATGAATATACTTCTAATTGCAATTGCAAAATCACAACATCCGTTATAAGAAAAATATCCCACTGCACCTGCATAAGGGCCTCTGGCTTCAGTCTCTAATTCGTCAATTATTTCCATTGCCCTGACTTTTGGCGCGCCTGAAACTGTTCCTGCTGGAAAAACTGCCTTAAACGCATCAAACATGTCGTTTTTAGGCGCTAGATTGCCAACAACATGTGTTACTATATGCTGAACATGGCTGAATCGCTTAATCTCCATTAATTCTTCAGTATGAACAGTACCATATTTGCAAACTCTTCCAATATCATTTCTTCCTAAATCTACTAACATTGTGTGTTCTGCCAATTCTTTTTCGTCATGGAGTAACTCCTTTGCTAATTGATTATTTTTTTCCTCATTATCTGTGATCTTTCTAGTTCCTGCAATTGGAAATGTTTCTACTTTATCATTAGTTATTCTTACGAGCATCTCTGGAGATGCACCAATGATCGTTTTATTGTCTTGTTTTAAATGATACATGTAAGGTGATGGGTTTAATCTTCGTAGTGTTTTGTATAGTGTTAGATTGTCTCCTTGTGTATCAAATGCGAATTTTCTAGATAGTACTACCTGGAATATATCACCATCATGTATGTACTGTTTTGCCTTGTTTACAATATTTGAGAACTTTTCTTGATTCATGTTTGGTGTTATTTCTGTTGCTTTAAAATCACCAAATGAATCTTCACTCATTTTAAATTGTTCAAATCTATTTTGATCATTATAAAAATAAAATAATTTTTTGTGTATGTTGTCGTATAATATTCCATCATCATAAATTCCAAACTCCATTAATGGCTGTGGCGAATCATGTGTGTCTGGAATATTTTCTACTAATCTTATTGCATCATAATTTACAACCCCGACTGCACCTCCCAAATATCTATAACTTTGATCCTTTGATTTTCCTAATATTTTTTTTAACTCTTCAAATGGGTTATCTGTTTGAATGGTTTCAGTTTTGTTATTTTTTATTAATTCAATTTTGTCTGAATATCCTTTGAGAATTATTTTAGGATCAAATCCCATGACTGATGTTTCAGCTAATACTTCAGGACCTGTTAATGATTCAAAGAGAAATGAATGAGAATAATTTCTTGATATTTTATTATATATTTGAAATTGGTTTTCAGTTAGCTCTAGAGGTATTACTTTTGGTTGGGATTTTCCAAAGATGTCCACCCATAGACAAAATTTTACTCGTTTATTATTTAAATTGATTAGTTGTTTTTTGGTTTATTTTTACAAAATAGGCATTAAAATTTCGGATAATTACGGTATAGTACGGTACCTTTATATGATGAGATGTTGTATTCTAATTTGATATGCCTAGTGCAAAATCTATAATGCAGGATCTTTATTTTAAAAAAAATTCTCTAGTGCAAACAAGTGTGACTGAAGTTGAATGTTATATCTGTGGTAGAGGATTACGTGATGGTTGTAGTATTTCTGCTAAAACACTACCAAATGGAATGGCTTTATTTTGTGAATTGCATTACTCATTACAATAACTCAAAATAAAATTAAATGCATACTAGAATTTCATATACTGGTTTGTTTAGGATAATCTATGTCTAGAACTGGTATTATTACTATTCTTGGTGGTGTTCTGTTGATTGTAATGGGACTGGCACTAATCGGTCTTTTCTAGTTTTAACTATGAAAATTTTTTGTTAAACGTTTAATGGATTCAATTCATTTTTAAAATCTGTTAACCCCAGACTTTTTCTTTAAACGTCCATTTTTTATTTAAGATAAAATTGCTAAATGCTGCAGTTGCAACAGCTGATACTAGTGCAATTGGATAAGACATGGCTAACTCATCAACTAGATAATACACCATTCCAAGTTGAACTAAAGCACCAATAGAGCTAAATCCTGCAAATTTGCCATATTGTATAATGGTTCTTTTTACTGCAAAATCTCTATCCTCAAAAGTCCAATATTTGTTTAATATGAAATTACTAGTAATTGAAAATATGATTCCAAGTATGGTTGCATGAAGATACCACATATCCAAACTCAATAAAAACAGAATAGACATGATGTAATTTACTCCTAATCCTGAGGCTCCAACTGAAAAGAATCTAGCAGCTTTCGAAACAAACTTTACTGATGTTCTTTTCTCGTTTTTCTGCTCTCTCTTTCCATGTCTGTAAAGCTTCCATACTGCATGTCCAAATTCTAAAATTGTTTTGATTCCAAGTTTACTCTTTCCGTTTTGTCTGTCTAAAAATGTATATGGAATTTCCTTTATGGATACTCCTTTTGCCTTTACTATCATTTCTAAAAGAAGTTTGTATCCTATCGCATCAAAATTAATTCCTTTAATCACATCTTTGTTAAATGCAAAAAATCCTGACATGGGATCTGATTGTTTGATTCCTAATCCTTTTTTTGCTATTATAGTTCCAATTTTACTGATGATTTTTCGTTTTAATGACCACCCTTGAATATTACCTCCATTAAGATATCTTGAGGCAACGACTATGTCGGTTTTTGATTGTTTTAAAACTTCAACAAGCTTTGGTATGAGTTGTGGAGGATGAGAAAAATCACTATCCATCACAACAACTATTTTGCCTTTAGCTTGCTCTATTCCATTTAGTATTGCAGAGCTTAGTCCTTCCTTTGTTTTTCTATTTATTACATTAATTGTGTATAGTGTTTTTTCTTTTAATGATTTAAAATAATCTTCGGCAATTTTACCTGTCCCATCTGGTGAATTATCATCTACTACTATTGCTTCTACCATTGTATTTTTTGGTAAGTGCTCTTTGATCAAATGTAAAATCCCTTTGATATTTTCAGATTCATTGTAGGTAGGAATTACTATGGATACTTCAGTATTCATTATACTTGCCAATATCAATACGATAATTCATCTCATATTAAATTTTTAAATTGAAAAAACTGACTATTGGCCACGAATTCGTGTGTGGATCTCGATTTTTGAGGCTTCATAATTAGCTTGCATGTTAGTATATGGATAATTTCTAGAATCAAAATCTAGAACTCTCCCTTCAAATGTTTTCACTAAAACTGAATTATCTAAAGCCTCTTGTAATTGAGGACCTCTACCTAGATCAATCCTGTAATGAGGATCTGCAATTATTACCTGTTTTTCATTTGTAATGGGATAAAACAAAATTTCAGAGTAATCTCTAGGTATATTTTTTCGTCCATATACGTCCTCTAGAATCCATGAATAAACTGGACTTGCCAGAACTGTGTAACTGTCATCATAATTTTCTAAAACATATGATAGTGCATGAAATTGTGCATCTGATATATCATTAATAATTAAAATTGTTGTACTGAAAAAACTAAATGCCAAAATAATTGATATTATTCCAATGCTGATAATTTTCTTTTTTAATTTTTTTGAATTGTGAATTGAAACTAGTAATATTCCAGCTGCAATACACATTACTGGAATCACCATTATCCAATGAAAGTATTGCTTGTATCCCAAGACACTTAGAAATACAACAAAAGGTACAAACCATAATAGTAGAAGTTTATCTTTTCTTAATAATGCAAATCCAATTCCTGCCATGCCTACTAAAAACATTATTGGGTCTATTATCAAAAAGAATTCTATAATTCCAAAGATGCTATTTGATCTTTGTGATTGCCATAGCACATCTTTCCCCCAAAGTTCAAATTGATCAAGCATAATTGCATTTCCTGGCCACATCAATGGAATTAGTAAAAATGGAATTAACAGTAATAATACGTCAGATGTTTTTTTCCTATTTGTATATACAATCCATGCAACAACAAAAATCATTGTAAATGCAGGAATTTTTGTAAATACTGCTAATCCTAATAAACTTCCAGAACAAATTATTAGTATTTTGTTTTGTTTAATTTTTCCAGAGTATATTACAAGTAAAATTGCTGCTAAAACAAGTGGTAATAAAATTGAATCAAGCAAGATTCTTTTAAAAATCCATGTAAAAGGAAGTACTGCAAAAAGAATTGATGATAAAAATGCCGAATCACGACCATACTTTACTTTGACAATCATATAGATTAGAAATGTGTCAAGCATTGCCAATAGACCCATGAATATTCTTGGTACCATGTATAATGACTTCAATGAATCAGGATCTGTAGGTGGACTCAAATCTGAATAATTTGTTAAGGATAGAACTGAAGCAATTATTATTTGTCCAAAATATGGGTGGTCATATAGATAACTCTCTTGTGGATTTCCTGTTTCTAGAAAATTAATTGCACGTCTTATGTAGATGCCTTCATCAAAAAATATGTCTGGATATCCTACTGGATTCCATAGATGTGTGAAACCTGAAAGTAAAAGTGGGATAATTAGAAAAAATATTTTATTCAATTCATGTTCCCATTTTATGGATTATATTACTTTTAATTTAATTAAACTAGGCTCTTTTGAGTTTAGTTTCTCATTGATACTTCGTTTCCTATTGATGCTTGTAACCCCAACCCAGCACCTGGTTCTGAAGTAATGATTATTAGAGTTTCACATTCAAGACATAACATAGATGGAGTATAATCCATATTTTCCTGAGTTGGGCCAGTAGATGCTAATACTGCATCTTCTACAATGTTTTGGCTATTACAAATCATACAAGTAGTAGGTTTTTGAGAAATACGTTTTATTTTTTTAATATAATAATGAACCACAATAATCCATTTTTTGAAAGGTTATTTATTTTATCATATACTTTTTTAGATAAAGTTAAACCAAAGTTACTTCCAAAATAATGCTCTATTTTGGAGAGAACAGGAATTATAGTCTTAATTCATTTTGAGGCCAGTGATTTGATTCTTGAAATCAATCTCTAATAAATACAGAAAATGCAATAACCGAAATAACACTAATAGCGCACGCTACAATAAACTCAGTTCCATTACCACCTGTAGTAAACAAAACAAACCCATTAAGAATAACAGAGACTAATCCTAAAATCAAAAAACCAAGAGAGATAAAGACTCCTACAATTTTCCAATCCAATACCCCATACTTTCTAAAAACAAATTCAATCTAGTAGATATTTTTTTTGGTTTTATCTTTGATATGTTTAAAGCATATTGTTAATTCCTATTTTATGATGATCATAGAACCTGTAATTTTGTTGCAGATAAATGCCACCATAATCGCAGGTGCAATTATTCTTCTAACTATCACATCATTTGTAAGTAGAGATTCACATGAACCAATAGGAATATCGTTAGGTAAAGGACGTGGTATCGCATTTACTCCACATCAGGTCTCCGCAGGTACTATTGGTTCATTCGGAATTTCATCATTGAGTATTTTAGGAAATAGTTTGGATTTTGCATATTTGACAGCAGGTGTAGGTTTTGTTTGGCTTATTGTTTGTGCTATTGTGATTGGCGGAAAAGAACAATTCGATAATTTTAAGAAAAATGGTTAACATTTCCCCAAAAAATTTTCAATCTCAACGGCTTAGAATGTTGGATATTTATTTTGCGACCGAAAGAAAATTAATAGAGTTAAGTTGGATAATACCATTAGATAATAATCCCGTCACATATTCTCCTGAATTATATTCTATACTTCAAAGTTCATGCGGTCAAGTTGAAAATATGTTAAGAATGTTATGTGAAATTTGTAAATTACCATTTTCTGACAAAAAATTTCCTGAATATTATAAACTACTTGATAATTCCACTAACTTACTTAAACGACAGTGGATCTATAACAAAAAAACAAGAGAGACATTCCATCCTTTAGAAATTGAGGACGGATGTGTATCTCCATCATGGTGGCGAGGGTATAATGGAACTAAACATAATCTTCCTGAAGGATTGACTAAGGGTAATATTGAAAATACTGTAAATGCTTTAGGTGCTCTTTATGCAATTCATTGCATCTCTTATACTGCTCAACATCATACAAAAGATATTTTTGAAACATCTAATTGGTTTGAATCGGACATTTCCTTAAATTCAGAATATGAACTTGATAGAGTGGGGTTTGATACTAGACCAAAATCTGATTTGTTTTACTGTGCTACAAA
Source organism: Nitrosarchaeum sp. (assembly GCA_018334095.1). GTDB lineage: Archaea > Thermoproteota > Nitrososphaeria > Nitrososphaerales > Nitrosopumilaceae > Nitrosarchaeum. The sequence continues at coordinate 62,360 of JAGXTE010000058.1, read as the reverse complement.
ATTCAATAAAGATGGAGCCCCGATTTAATGAAAAAGTACCTGCATTTTACAGGGAGAAAAATAAAATGAAAAACCATAAGATTTTACAGAATCTAAATCAATGTACATTTAAGAAATCTGCATGTCTCATCTAGTTCAACAGACAATGAGTAATTTTTGAGCCTAAATTAGTATATGATTAATAATTTTTGATGTAAATAGTGTTCCGCAAGTGAACCATATTGTAAATCACATCATTCTAATTCTTAAATTAATTGATTTTGCCTATATCCGATTGTTAATATCTACGTCTATTGCATACTCATAAAATAAAGTTAAATTCTATATGTCTTATTGAGAATTCCAAAAATTGAACTAGCAGATGATCTGTCTATTTGTCGAATTTTAAATGGAATGTGGCAAGTATCTGGTGGCCATGGACATATTGATCCAAAAACTGCAATTTTGGATATGCTTGAGTATCACAAGAATGGATTCACCACTTGGGATTTGGCTGATATTTACGGACCATCTGAATCATTTATTGGCGAATTTAGAAAACAATTGCCGCCAAAAGACTTGCAACAATCACAGGCATTGACTAAATTTGTTCCCAACCCAGGACCTATGAGTAAATCAATTGTAGAATATTATATTGATCAATCATTAAAAAAAATGAACACTGAGACAATTGATTTGATCCAATTTCATTGGTGGGATTACAATGATTCTAGTTATCTTGATACTCTTAGTAATTTAACAAAATTACAACATGAGGGAAAGATCAAACATCTTGGTCTTACAAATTTCGATACAGAACGAATCAAGATAATGACTGACCGCGGTTTTAAATTAATTTCAAATCAAATACAGTATTCTATTTTAGATCAAAGACCTGAAAAATTAATGACACCATATTGTAAAAAACACGATATCTCTATTCTTGCATATGGTACTTTGCTTGGCGGGTTTTTATCTGAAAAATATCTAAATTCTCCAGAACCTCATAGATCCGATTTGACTACTGCAAGCCTACAAAAATATTACAATATGATTGATGCATGGGGTGGATGGGGTTTATTTCAAGAGTTATTACAAATTTTATCTAAAATAGCAACAAAATACGATTCAAGCATTGCAAATATTTCTACAAAATTTATTTTAGATAAACCTAGAGTTGCAGGGGTAATAATTGGTTCAAGACTTGGTCTCTCTGAGCACCGGCAAGATAATGGACGAGTTTTTGATATTGTTCTTGAGAATGAAGATACGACCATGATACGCTCTGTAACTAGTAAATCCAATGATCTTTTTGATTTGATAGGTGACTGTGGGGATGAATATCGCTAATAAAACGGTAAAAATAAGATAGTAATCAAAACCAATCAGTTATCCATTGACAACTGAGCATCAATACTCTTTTTGACATACCATTGATGTTTGGTATTATTTGATTACTACCTATATTATTAGTGTCATAATGAATTAAAAACACTATTGTGGAAATTCTTTACATTTGTTTATTTTATAACCTGATTTTGTATGAAATTAAAACTTACTCTAATTTTTTTCCAAATTGATAATTTTCTATAATTTTTTGAACATTATCTAAAATTATTTTTTTAATTTCATTGCTTTCCATACCTGATGTTTTCATTAGTTTGATTTGATCTAAAATTGCAAACTGTACCCTTCCTTGGATCTGATCTATTAATCTAAACCCTTCTTTTGGAAATTCTGTTATGAAAAATTCTGATTCATCATTGTTCATTTTATGTTACTCTAAAAATACCTTGAAATATTTATTTGATGTATTCATATCTTTGATAATATTCTATTCGTTCCAAATTGGTTGTTTTTTTAACCATGAAATTAAATCTCTGTAAAGACGACTCTTTTGTACATTTAATACATTAATCTCCATGTTAGTTGATAATTTTGCTGTCTTGGTATAGTTGTCATATTTTGCAAATATGACTTTGTCAAGGTATGTTTGTCCTTGAATCTCTTTTTTTGCTAATTCTTCTGACTCTGTCATTGCAAAACATGCAAAAAGTACCCCGTCAACCCAATATGCGCTACCTGACTCAAGTGATGCCATCATGCTAAGAAGATCATCTAGACTCAATTTTATCAAATCTCTAACAAAGATTGTTTTGTATGGTTCATGAATGAAATCTGTCATTTTCTATCTTGTCTTTATTGGGTTTATTTTAAGCCTAGTTTAGAATGTTTTTTTCTAATTTATGATAAGTTATAAAATTTTTCTATGGTGTCGATTAGTTTGTCCTTAAAATCAAATGGGATTTTTATAAACTCTGCAATATCTCCTGTTTCCTCAGATCCAATAATTACAATTTGATCTATTTCAATTCCTGTTCTTTCTTTCCACATCAAAGAATATGCAGTTGCTTGCATGAAATATTTTTGAACTTTATCATAATGTTCAATTAATCGACTTCGGCTGGTTTTAAAATCAATAATTGATAGATTTCCATTATATTCTGCAATACAATCACACGTACCTGCAATTCTGAGCTCATCGCTATACAATGGAAGTTCAATTCCACGAATATTGTTCATTTTATGCAAATATGGTTTTAATTTTTCAAAATGATTTTTTGGGATATCCAGAAAATCTCCAACTGACTTTTTATTTTTTAGATAGTCCTCACATAGCTTGTGAGTCATGGTGCCATTAATTTGAGCATCTTTCATTATCTGATCTGCTAAATCATTTCCTACTCTTTCTCTCCATTGATCAAGACCTGTCATATTTGATGTTTTTGATAATACAGTTGTGATCGATGGATATAACAATCCTTGAGGTGTTTTGTAATATCTAATTCCATCTATTTCTGTTTGACATGCTTGAAGTATTGATGTCGTGATGTGCGTATATTGCAATATTTTTTTTGCTATGATGTGATAATAAAATTATGTGGTTTAATGTTAGTTTGAGGTTAGGTTTAATTAATTTTCAAAACTTTTTTCAATGTCTTGAGCTAGTAATTCCAATCTAGTTGTATCTCCCAATTTCCTATACGTCAACTTTTCTAGTGTTTTGATTATACTAATTGCCGCTCTGTATTGTGGGATTTCAGGCTGATTTAATTCTCCATACATCCCCATTCCTTGAATGCCGTTTTGTTTAGCAAATCCCAAGATCAATCCATTGAATCCTGTAATTATTGACTTTTGGGGTGTTGTTAAAACTCCTAATCCTTGCATTTGCTTCGTTATCTCAATTGATGTTGAAGTTACAAATGTTTTTGGGTTTTTATCAAGTATCCTGTTTGTGTGAAATCCTCCAAGTGTGTAAATAAATTTGGCAGAATATTTTTTTGAAATATCAATTACATCTTGGCACAAAGCATACAGTTCAGGCGTATCTTGTGGTTGACCCGTTCCTCCGCCAAAAACAATTAATCCATCAGCATACTTGTATTCCCAACTTTCATTTGGTAAATTTATGTGACCTCCCTCATCTACAACATATGTTGGATATGGCGTTTTTGCAATTCTGAATTTTTTTGTTTTTAAACTATTGTTGATGAAATTAACTACGATGCTTCCAACATTCCCCATATCTTGCATTGCAGCAATGATTATGGGTTTTTCAATTTGTGGCTCTTCAATTTGAGAAAACTCCATCATTTTTTCTAGAATTTACTTACTTAAAACTTAAGATTTGTATATTATATAAAAAATTCAAACGATGTGAATCATGTATGATTATTGGAAAAATTGGAAAGAATGAAAAGAAAATCAAATTTGAACTTGATCTAAAATGTTCAAAATGTGATAAAAAAGTGCCTGGAGGAATGAAGACTGGAGAAAATTATTTTGATACGGATGAATTTAAAATTGAGATTGCAAATTTTAAGAAAAACTATCTCTGCGGTATATGTAGAGATAAAATGCGACAATAAAATTTCTTAGTTTTTTGTGATTAATGCTTTGATATTTTTATTCCCATACTACATGTACTAATTCTTTGAGATTTCTTCGTGGCTTTGGGAATTTATCTTGTTTAGGATATCCGATGCATAATACTGATGATGGGATCAATTTTGTATTGATGACTTTCATTACTTTTTGTTCATCAAACATTCCGATCCATATTGAACTCAATCCTAACGCTTGAGCTGCAAGCTGTGAATACGCAGCAGCTAATGTCGCATCCTGTATTGCAAATTTTTTGAGAATCTCTTCAGGAAAATCAAATTTAACTCGTGAAGGATTTTTACAAAAAACTAGAACTAGAGGCGCATTTACGTACGGTTGATTATTGCATGCTTCAATTAACTGTTGTTTTTTTGTTGGACTTTTAACATAAAATATTTCAAATCCTTGAAAGTTTCCAGCGGTAGGCGCTGTGTCTGCAGCAGCTATTATTTTATCAATTTTTACAGTTTCTACAATTTTATCACTAAACTTTCTAGTTGAGCGTCTTTTTGACATCACCGTAAACAAATCTGTATTGATAAATTCAGTCGGTGAAGTTTTTAAAATTTCAAAGAGTAATTGATTTCTAACATTGCCATCGTTTTGACTTTTGATAGACGGCTCATATCCTACTGGATAAATTTTTTCACGATTTTCTTTTGAATCCATGAATTGTATATGAAAAATATCTTATTAAGTAATTCTTAAAATTTTTCTAATTACTCTAAATTTTATTTAGATGTGTGATGTATAGGGGAGCCACAACTATTGCATTTTTTACTTTCAATGTACTTTTGAATCGTTTCTTCACCCCATAACAAGGCATTTCCTTTGTGACCTTTTTCACATTTTATCTTAAATAATGTACTAGACATTGTTAATTTCCTATTTGATTCTAAACTTAAGGATATTGTTTTTGGACAATGTACTTTATTGACTAGGTCTGGCATTGCCCGCATCACTTGATTCATCTTTCTTCTGAAATACCCTGTACTCTCCAATAATGCCACTGCATTGTTGACATGTATATTGCCCTCTTTCTACTAGAATCAAATTATCTGAAACTTGTTCACTAGTATTTTCTTCTAGATGTATCTTTGGTGGATTCTCAAATTCTTTTTCACAGTTTTTACAATAATGTTTTGACATTTTTTGTTCTTCAAGTTTACCTATGGGTGCTAAAAATAATTTTCCAACTCCTAAATCTGCTTTTTTGGCTTGTTCTTCAGTCAATTCAGCTATGACGTATCCTCCTGATCCTTGTAGCTTATGCTCTGCCATCAATACACTACTTTTTTTGGTCTTAAAATACTATGTTTTTGAAAATTGTTTATGGTTTAATTTTTGCTTTTCTTATTTGATATAACAATGAACAACTTAAACCTAGAATAAATAATCCGATTCCAAACATACTCAAAAAAATCATGTTTGTAGTATTGTCTTGAGGATTCAACAATACTGTGGCACCAAATAATGTTAAAACTAATCCTGCAATTGATGATAAAATACTTGGACGGCTAAGTTCAGTGATTTTCAATTGATATTTCCTAAATTTGTTTTAATTTATTCCTAGTTATGATGTTAAAATTTGAAACTTGGTTAGATTAACTTAAACTCGTATCTGCAGATTGATTTTTGTCAAGTCTAACCAAGTAATTCCCAAGAATCATCTACAATGGCTACAAAGTATTATCGTGAGGAATTTATGTGATTTCTTTAGATTATAATGGATTGGTCATTCTATAATACAAATTTTAATTAGATATGATGTTGAATGTGATTTTTTTAATTGATTGTTTTTAAATATGATTTGGTTCCTTTTGATTGTATTTGTCTGCCATTTTTTCATAGAAAAATTCTTGTCTTTTCAAGTCTTTTTCTGAAATAATTCTGTATTTTCTCATAGGTACAAGTCTTGATATTTGTTCATATGTGTTCATATCTCTAACATCTGCGGCGTGTGCAATTTGCAACAGAGGTGATTTTTCTTCAATCATTGGCTTTACTTGTTCATATCCTCCACTTTGCGGCATTCCTGTACGGTATAACCCGATGTTCTTTTTACTCTTTGAAATTTGTGGATCTTGATAACAACAAATTGAGTATTCCCCATTCTCCTTTTCTATGATTGTTAACCTAGTAAATTTATCACTCCAATCCTCAATCTCTTTGGAGACTTCTACGGCCTCTTTTTTATCTTCAAAAACCATTGATACCACTAAGCGGTCTTTTTCATATGCCCATGATATCCCATAAAAATTTCCATGCCACTCTATATCTAAAGACATTATTCTTTTGTGAGCAATTCTCAAATTAACACTTTCGAATTGCAAATTTGATGTTTTTTGAATCTATAGATCTTAAACAATTATTTTAAAAATACTGAATCTAGTTTACTTAAACATCTAAACTACATTTTTCAAATATAAAAAATATTAGCAGAATTTATCGCATTCACATTTTCTGCTAGTAAACATATTTTTCAGATAATCTAGTTTTGAATGAGACACTGAAGGTTTTTTACCCACAATTTTGAACAATGTAATCCCAGTGGCAGAACTAGTTCCTTTTAATGCCCATGCTCCATTTTTCATCAGATATGGTTTTGGATTTTTCATGGTCACTTTTTTTCGTATTTTCATATCGTATGCCTCGATTGTTGTCATCACTAAATAATTCAAAATTTGTATTACTATCCCTAAGTAAATTTTTTCACATAAATAAGCTCAAAAATAGTTTTTTTACAAAAATTGGAGCCTATTTTTCTAATGATATTTTTTGATTTGATTGTTAAACATTAGTTTTAATTTTTAGCCTTAACTAAACAAATGTTCAAAATCATATGGTGCCTAGTTTTATATCCCACGCATTGTATGATATTGACGCCTTCGTTTAGTGGTCTAGGCATGCTATAAACGACTACTACTCCAAGACGTCAACTCAAAATTTCATCCAAATAATCTTTTAATGCTTTTTTAATCTCATTTTTTTTTAATTCAACTTTTGTATTACCAATTTTTAGACTATCTGCATCATCAATTGATGATAATCGATGTGATAAAAAATCTGATAATAATTCTAAATTAAAATCATTATTGTTTTTAAGATTTATTTTCAAATATTTTTCTTGTATTCCACCTTTTTTTGTTAATCCTCCAGATGGGAAAATTCTAATATCTTCATTAACTTTATTCTCATTTTGCTTTTTACCAAAAATTATATTATCAATGTCATTACCTTTGTGAAAATGGAAAATTGTGATCATAAATTCCATGATTTACCATATTTTATCTATGATAAAGACGCTTGCACTATTGTTTTTTCTTTAAAAGTGCTTCTTCTGGAGTTTTATCTTGATTGATTTTCCAATGCCATTCATGTTGTTTTTTCCAATGTTCATCTAATTGTTGAGTTGAAGGTTCTTTTCCTAATGGCGTTCCGCAGATCTTGCATTGTATCATTGTTTTTTTGTATATCTATAGAAAATTAAGGTTTGTTATGACATATTCTGTGTTTTTTGGTTTTTGTAACGTAGTAAAACTAGGAAAAAAATAAATTCTCTTAAAATATTTTTTTGATTATGTGATAACGTTAATTCTAGTTTTTTAGCTAATTCTAACGATATTTGATATATTTGTCCTAGGTGACTTCCTAATGTGAACGCATCTAGTGATTTATCTGGAATTTCTTTAATGTTGTTTTTGTACAGATTAGTTGCATTAATGTTTGCCCAGTTTGTTTTAAAAATTAAATCTGATGTTAATCTGATCAATTTTTCATCTAATTTTCCCTCAATTGAATACAAAATTTTATCAATCTCTATTTTATCTAGTTTGTTTAGTTTTATCATGACTTTAACTAGTCTATCTCTATCTTCTTTTTTGGTTTGGTGATTGGGTGGCACTGAGCTGGAAGGTTATCCTCAATTTCCATAATCTGCATTAAATTATATAAAAATTAAAAGTTATCTAGAATGATTTTTTAAAATTCACGCCTGATTTATCTAAATATCTCTATTCTTTTTTGATTTTTGAGTTTTGATTCTTTTGAATTCTTGGGATTTCTGTTTTTTCCTTTGCTGTTCTAAATTCATTATTAGGTATGTTTTTCCGGCTTCACAGAGTTTCATTTCTCCGGTAAATTCATCATGCACTGATTCTAATGATCCATCTATCAAAAGTCCTCCCACTATTTCCCATGCTTTTTCAATGGGTATTTCAAATTTGTAAGAGAGTGTTGAAACTTTGGTATAATATCCATTTTTTGAGTTTCGTAAAACAAACTCTCTAATTTTATCCTCATCTGTTTGGGTTTTTGGCCTAGACGTTCTATCTCCAAATCTCTTAAATGGTCTTTTATTCTCTGGCAATACTTTTTTTATAATTTGCTGCTATTTTAGGACTTGTAACTACAAATCTAAAGACTTTTTGAATACGTGATATGTTACTTTTCATGAGTGATAAGGCAAGAAGAATTGAAGAATTAAGAATGAAAACTGGTCGAAGTAAACGTTGTCTAAATTGTAAACAAAATCGTTGTATCTCTGATAGTTGTCAATGTGGCTGTCACTGTAAATGCTAATTGGCATCAAAGACCTTGTTTATCAGACCTGAATGATGAGCTTCACTGCTCTAGTCTGAGAAAGGTTGTGGGTATTGATCATTTCCCAATCTAGCCAATCAACATTATCGTCATTTTTTTACCACTAAAGAATTTTTTCATTTATGTTCTGAACGTATTACATTTAGAGTAATTTGGAATTCATTTTTTTAATTCCATCATTATTATCTTATGGCATTTACAAAAACAATTGGCATGAATCATATCATGTGCATTTCTATATTCACATTCTTTAGTGTGTTCCATAATGTATTTTGATTTTTACTCCCTTAAAGTTTAATGAATTATGGTTGTTTAACTTGATCATTTGAGGGTTATTGAGTCTGGATCATTATTTCCTGGAAGATATTTTTCACCTAGCTTTTCCTTCATTTTTAGATCAAATTCTTCTTGCAATCTTGTCAGGTACATTTCTGCTTCAGTTTCATCATCTGGAATTCCAGTGTTTATATCATAATTGAATCCCGTTGCTAGGTGATAAAATTCTTCAAAGAACTCTTTACAATCTATGACATCTGTCTGTGAATCAACTGCAACAACTAAGCAGTTATTTTCTTCTCTAAATTTTAAACAAATTTCTTCATCAATCATTGTATCTACTAACACTGCCATGATGTACGGTATTAGTGAGGTATCGATTTTTTGATCGTTTTTAGAACTAGTTATCCATAATTCATATCCATCTGCAAGATAATCAAAAGTATTCACTACCGTTTCTCTGATGTCACTATTTAGATGAGACAATTTTGATTTCCATGATATCTTGTCTTTATTTCCAGGCTCTACATACAACATGTCAAATTTAATATCTTCATGAATTTGCTCAAATTCCCATATTTGCTTATTTGTTAACATGGGCGAGTATTTCTCAATAAGTATCCCTGTTAACTGATCCATTGGTTTGAATTCAATTGACCACTGTTTATGCTTATCTTCAAAATGCTTTAACTTTTTTTATTTTGATTGTTTTTATTTTTTTAGAAAAATTAAAAATCTATATTTTGTCTAATCATGAATATTTGATTTAAAAAACGCTAATGTGCATTCTGCAAGTTCCTTATGAGTGTGTTTTTTGATCGAATGTTTGCAATTTGGACATATTCCATGATCTTCTTCAGTAAAATCATCGCCAATTTGTTTCATACAACACTCCATTAATTCTGCTGTCGAATGTGATTCCATGGATAATTTACATGTGGGGCATTCAGTCATTTCGTAGATCTCTGTTGGAAATAATACTCATAATTTAAAAAAGTCTCTTGTCTTAATTATACCTAGTTTTATGTTTGATTATTTTTTCAAATTTGGAAATTAATTGACTATTTGAATCAATTATTACAAGTTATATTGTGATTTCAATAATCTGATATGGATTTAATGTTATGATGAAAATTGATAATCTTCTCTTGAAATGTAGTTCTTGCAATGTTAATGTAATTTTTGATTTGATAGATGATATTGAATGTGATTGGGGTTCACATGTAGTAATCCAATGCCCAAACTGTGAAGACCTATTCTCAATTGATAATCAATGTCCTGCATTTTCTAGTATGATTGAACTTCTTAAATTAAATCCAGATCTATTAAACTCGATTGAAAAATCCAACTACTTATCAAAATCGCATCCGTGTTAGGTGAACTCTTAAAAATAACTGTGTGATTTAAAACATGATAAATTTTTACTGTTTTTTAAATAATTCTAACTCTTCCAAAATTTTACCCATAGAATGTTTCCATCTTCTCATGGCTTCTATATCATGTGGTCTATTTTTTTCAAATTCTTCTTTTTGTTTTATTAATTCTTGATACCTCTTATCATCAAATTTTTTGTTTTGCATATGCTTTCTCCTATATGTAGAATATTTCTTTATTATTTAATACTGATTAATAACATGTGTAAGCATGTGAAATTTTCAATTACTGATGATGTAATCAATTAATTTATAGAAAGTTTTACTTATTCCAATGACCTGTTTTTTTTAATGAAGATACTGTTAATTGCACTATTACTTGTAGTCGCTTTTGGTTATCTGTGGTATGCAAATTTTCTCCCCGTTGATGATCAAAAATCTGCTGAGTTACAGCATACATCTGAAAATATTAAAGAATTATCAAAATTTATGCCTAATAATGAGAAAAAAATAATATCGTATTCTGTTCAGCCTATTCCAAGTTTACCTGATGAAAAAATCCCATTAAATGCATTACATAAAGCACTTGAAACTTGGGAATCATTAAACCCCAATTTGAATTTTATAGAATCTGATAAACCAGATTTTATTATTCGATGGCAAGTATATGCATCTGATACTCATTCGGGTTTAGCTACTTGTAATTCAATGTTATTTGGAATTTTGAATCAATGTGTATTGGATATTTCTGTTGGTGATGAAGATTGCAGTGGGAAATATGTTCAAAATGATGAAAATATGGTTTCAAATATAATAATGCATGAAATAGGTCATGCTTTAGGTTTAGGGCATAACACCGATAAAAGTAGTTTAATGTATTCAGATGAGTCACCTTCATCTAATTTTGATTCTATGGGATTTATAATCCCAAAAAAATTTGAAGAACTTTATGTTGGTCAAAAATTACTACTTGAACAAGATAAACAACTCCGAATTCAAATTAAATCTCTTTCAGATAGTATATCTCGTAAACATTTACAATATGATGAATATTATAAACACTATAAATATTATGAAAATAAAACATTATCTGCAGAAGAATTTGAAAAAGCACAAATAGCTTTAAAAAAATTAAATTCCGAAGCGGAACAAATCAATTTACTTATAGATCAGCAACATAAATTAATCAATCAAAGTAATTCTATTTTGGATGTATTGGATTGTCATCCTAATTTTGATGTCAAAAATTAATTTCGTTTAAATTTTTAATTTGTTTATCTTGTAATATCATATAATAAAATCAATCCTATAGCTAATGATGTTACTGCTACTCCCATTGAAATAATTAATTTTAAATTCATAAATTGATTTGAATTTGTCTGAAATTAATAGTTTAAGGGAAAGCAAGCAAATTTGATGTCTTTATTGCTTCAGTCCCTTTGGGGGATATGTTAAAGCCATCAAATATGCAAACAGCCTTGCTTCCAATATTTTTGATGTTTTAATTATGAAAAAACTGTTAAAATGAAACATGTTTTTTTAATTGATCAAAATGGTTAGAAAAAGTGATCCTTTCCCAAATCTGTTAATTATGACTACCTATTGCATATTTTTTAGATGGGTTGAAAATTGTTTTTCAATTTAAACACACTATTTCTTTTAATCTATTTTGATATTATGATATTGAGTCATCGTGTTTGACGGCATTCCTATGTTTGCCTAATCGACCATTCCCTAGAATTCATAGCCGTCAAACATATTTTTAATTTGATAGATTGTTTTTTGATTCGTTTATTTGCTTTTATAGAAAATGTCCAAAAATCAATAATTTTATTCCCATATGTTACTAGTAATTTTAATGAGTCAAAATAACGTCATTGCTTGGTCTAGAGATTATTTTTTAAAATTATCTGATTTTAAAGCGGATTCTAATCCTGCAAAATTTGAAGATTCACATAGTACTATCAAATACTCTTACATTTGGACCATAAATTCTGAAGGGATTGGGAATGAAATTAAATTTTTTATCGAAAATATTGTTCTAACTACTGAATTTTATCCAATGTTGTCTTGGATAAGACATTCTCAAGAAGTAACATCGCTTTTAAAACATGAACAAGGACATTTTGATCTTGCTGAATTACTTAAACCTAAAATAACTAGGCACATAGAAGATGCTTTCTTTGGAAAAAAATTCTCTACTCGTGGTCAAAATCAAGAACAACAAAAACAATATGCCCGTGAAAGTTCATCTTTAATGATAGCAAACGAGATGGAAAAATGGGAGAAATATCTTTTTGATGAACGTCAAGAATACGATGGACAAACAAATTATGGACAAATACTTGAAAAGCAACAAAAATTTGATGATATGTTTAAAAAATTACGGATGTAATTTTTTTACGAATTTTTACAATCTTGTTGTGATTTGCTAATCTTATTCTTGTTTGATGATTTTGTTTTCAGGAATTGAACTGATATAATTGACAAGACTGCGATAATATTTTAGATGGAAATCTAAATCTCTAATTTCAGTCTGTTTTAGTTCTTCTAATTCTGGTCCAAAGTCTCTCTTGTTTGTTTGTATGTGATTTAATGTATTTTCATTTATTTCAATCATGTGAAACAAACTATGTAATACTTCACCTTTTGTTAGTGTTTTGTCGCATGATCTTTTTAAAAGTGATTCAATCCATTCCATGTTCTTTTATTTTAAAATCCATATTTCTATTCCTGAATGGACAAAATCTCACTATTACTCTAATTTTATTTAGTAATTGATTGTTTAAACCAAAAAATGAGGCTAGTCTTTTTTTGCTTTCTTTTTTCTATCCATTATTTCTTGATTTCGTTCAATATCTGAATGGATTTCAACATGATCATACAATGCTTCTTTTGAATCAAAAATTTGTTCACAATAATAACACTGATGCATTATACTTTTACGATGTTCTTAAATTAATTACTTTCTCTATTTTTATGCCTGAAACATACGTTGAACTAATGATTCGACAAAAAAATCATTAATGAGTTTCTAATGCAATCTCTGTATTGCAGGATGGTAATTTTCCTGACTGTTTTTTGAATTCTTCAATTAATTGAATTTGTCTTTCTTTTGGATTATTAGTGAATTCACGTTGATATGATTGTGTTTTCTGTTTGCATTCATTTCCTTCAAATTCCGTTTCTACGTATTTTGTGAATGTCTCTTCTAAATTACTACTTTCACCTATGTAGATCACATCTTTGTTTCTATTATACAATACATACACACCAGGAATAGCTTTAACAAATTTGGCACTTTCTAACCAAACTCTCATTTTATCTTCTAATAATTCCATGATTTACTGTGATCTTACTAGATATTAAACTACATCGCATGCATTTGATAATAGTAGAACCTTCATGCTTTTAATATTAAAGAAAATCAGGTTTAATCCTGTCTCTTTTAGAAAAATTTCCAGAACAATTCTCTCCACGTGATATTCAAAAAAAGATAATTTTTGAAATTGAAGAGAAATTAAAATCAGGTTATAAAAAAATTATTTTATGTGCACCTACTGGAGTAGGAAAGTCTCTAGTTGGAGCTACTGTATCTAGATATTTTGATAGTTCATTTACAATTACCGCATCAAAACACCTTCAAGATCAATACATCAAAGATATTCCATTTCTCAAACCTGTAAAGGGTAAACAAAATTTCGCTTGTTTGAAAATGATGGAATCTGAAAAAGTAGACAATACTAGAAGAGCTATGCGATGGGGATTGACCTGTGACAAAGGACAATGTCAGGAAAAAATAATTAAAAACGGAAAAGAAATAGTTGAAGTATGTAAATTCAAACCAACTATAAAACAAGTCGATGAACACACACAAAATACTGAATCATGTCACTATTATCTTCAAAAATATGATGCATTAGTTTCAAAACATTCTCTATGGAACTACCATGCTTTTTTTCAAATTATGAAATTTAACAAAAAACTATTTGAAGATTATCTTAATAGGAAAGTTTCGATATTTGATGAGGCCCATAAAATTGAAGACCAAATAATGCAGTTTATCGGATTTGATATTTTTAATGGCCAAATTGACGAATGTAATTTAAATTCTGGAAAATATGATTTTTCAGATTTAGATTCTATGGTTCAACTAATTGATGATATTGCGTATTCTTATGCCAAAAAAATTAAAGACATTAAGGAAAATGATTCATTTCAAAGAGAACCTGATTATGAGTCTATAACAAGATTAGAGCGACGATATGACCGGGCTGCCCAAGCTAAAATTGATATTCTTACTGGAAAAGATAATTTTGTTGTAAATGACCCTGTTAGAGATTTAAGTGGAAACTTTAGATCAATTTCTGTAAAACCCATAGATGTCTCTTCATTTGCAAATTCTTTTTTCACCACAGAATATCAAATATTCATGTCTGCTACAATTGATCGATTCAGCTTTTGTGAAAATATGGGATTAATCCAAGATGATGTTGCATTCATTGATACTCCAAAATCTCCATTCCCTCTTGATAATCGACGAATTGATCTTTTGAACATTAAACGATTAAGCTATGGCTCTACTGAATCTGATGAACTTGAAGTGATAAAAGTAATTGATAGAATAATGGATGAGCATTCTGGGGAAAGAGGTTTAATTCTAACATCTTCTGTTCCACGATGTCAAAAAATCCTGAGATATCTTTCTCCAAAAAATACTAGACGAATTAGGATATGTCATAGTTATAATCAAGATGGAAAAACTCAAGATGAAATTATTTCAGAACATGCATCTGATCCTACTGGAGTCTTACTTTCTTCTTCATTATGGGAAGGAGTTGACCTCAAAGATGATTTATCACGATTTCAAATCATCGCCAAAGTTCCATATCCAAATTATAAAGAAAAAAGAACAAAAGCAAAAATGGACAAATTTCCATTATGGTATACATCGCAAACTCTGACTAAATTATTACAAGGATTTGGTCGTTCAATTAGAAGTGAAAATGATTGGGCAAAAACATACGTATTAGATACTGCAGTTAACAACGTGTTTTTCAAAGCTCAAAAAATGATTCCACATGCATATTATGATGTTTTAGGCATAGAAAATCAATGAACTAATA
The DNA here is from genome assembly GCA_018334095.1 of Nitrosarchaeum sp. Classification (GTDB taxonomy): domain Archaea; phylum Thermoproteota; class Nitrososphaeria; order Nitrososphaerales; family Nitrosopumilaceae; genus Nitrosarchaeum. The sequence continues at coordinate 47,056 of JAGXTE010000058.1, read as the reverse complement.
ATTCTTACAAAAATTAAATTATCTAATCTTATCGTCCACGTCGACTAAATGAGTACTGTATTTTTGAACTAGATGTAGATGCTGTCTTGACTTTTTTCTCGTTTTTCTTCTTTTTTTGTTCTGTCTGTTCTGTTTGAATTTTGAATATTCTATCTGACGTTTGATTTTCTACATCGTCTGTATATATGATGTTCAATGGTGATATTTTTTTTGTTTTTTCTTTACTCTTTTTTGATTTCTCAGTGGTATCTTGGTTTTTTTGGGTCCATTTGATATTGTTTATGTCAACAGATGATGATTTGGCAATTGTATAGTCTCCAAACGAACCCATGTCTCCTTTATGTTTAATACAAACATAAGCGTATTGATGAAATTTTAGCCTTTAATTTGGATCTTGTTAATTTCTCGCTTAATTTTTTCAATATTGCTACTCCAAATTTTGATCATTTTATCCTGATTTGCAATCTCTTTATCTGAGCCTGTTTCTTTGAGTTGCTCCTTTTTGGAAATATGGGATTTAAGCGAATTTTCTGCTTGTACTAGCTTCTTTTGTTGATATTCTAGAATCTTTTTTGTAAGCAACCCCATATTTTTATGAATTACAGTTCAGTCTTAAGTATTTTGAAAGAATTTGAAACATGTGGCAAACACCTTGATTTTAATTATCTTTAGTAGACAACAGTAATTCAATAATTGTAACGTAATTTTCTTTTCCTGTTATCTCTGAAATTAATTTCAGATCGGTGATCTATAAACCTTGTGAGCGATTCATTCTTTTGTTTCTATTCAAAAAAAGAAATTCTGAGGATTTTTTTTAAATTATTGAAAATTATAATTTTGCACTAGTGATTGCACCTTGTGCAGCAGAGCCAACTAGTGTTGCATATTTAGCTAGTGCCCCTGTCGTGTAGTTTGGTTTTGGTGGACTCCACTGTTTTCTTCTTTTTTCTAACTCTTCTGTAGATACATGAAGATCTAATGTATTAGTTTCAGTGTCTATTGTTATTTCATCGTCATTTTTTACTAAAGCGATAGGGCCACCAACATATGCTTCTGGAGCAACATGTCCTACCATAAATCCACGAGTGCCTCCAGAAAATCTACCATCTGTTACCATGGCAACTTTTTTTCCTAAGCCTTGACCTACAAGTGCTGCAGTAGTGGATAACATTTCTCTCATTCCTGGTCCTCCCTTAGGACCTTCATATCTGATTACAACTACATGACCTTCTTCGATTTCTCCTTTAGATACTGCATCAAACGCATACTCTTCTCTGTCATACACACGTGCTTTTCCTGTAAATCGTGTCATTTCAACTCCAGCTGTTTTAATTACTGCCCCCTCTGGTGCCAAACTTCCTTTCAATATCACGGCAGTTCCTACTGAATGAATTGGGTTTTCAACTGATTTTACTATTTGTTGTACTGGTTCAGGTATGTTCATTGAAGCAAGATTTTCTCTGATTGTTTTTCCAGTTACTGTAATACAATTATCATGAATTAATTTTTTTTCTGCTAATTTTTTTAAAACAAATGGAATTCCTCCAATTTTATCCAGTGAATTCATTACATAATTTCCACCAGGTTTCATATCTGCTAAATGTGGTGTCTTTTTTCTAACTCTTTCAAAATCATCATATGTTAATTTAACTCCAACTTCATTTGATAACGCCAATAAATGTAAAATTCCGTTTGTAGATCCTCCTACTGCATTTAACATTGTGATTGCATTCTCAAATGCCTCAAATGTTAGAATCTCATGTGGTCTAATATTTTGTTCTAGTAATCTGACACACGCAACTCCAGTATCATAAACCATTTTCTCTCTTCTATCATCTTCTGCTGGAGGACTGGCACTCCCTGGTAAGGCAAGACCTATAGCTTCTGAAATTGATGCCATTGTGTTTGCAGTAAACATTCCTCCACATGATCCTGCGTTTGGGCAAGCAGTATTTTCTATATTTTTTAATGCTTCAAGAGATAATTGACCTGCATCATATGCCCCAACTGCCTCGTAAACATCCACAACTGTTAATTCTTGACCATTTAGAATTCCTGGCATTATAGTTCCACCATAAACAAATACCGATGGTATGTTCAATCTGGCCATTGCCATCATAGTTCCTGGTAAACTCTTATCACATCCTGCAATTCCAACAAGTGCATCATACTGATGAGCTCTAACCATTAATTCTATAGAATCTGCAATGACCTCTCTTGAAATTAATGATGATTTCATTCCTTCATGCCCCATTGCAATTCCATCACTTACTGCAATAGTTGAAAATTCTCTAGGTGTTGCACCACCATCGCTGACTCCTTCTTTTGCTTTAAGAGCTAATCTTGGAAGATGGATGTTACACGGTGTTGCTTCGTTTCCGGTATGACATACTCCAACAAATGCTTTTGATAAATCAATATCTGTTAATCCCATAGCTTTGTACATTGCCCTATGAGGAGCTCTGGCTGTTCCTTCTACAACATTTCTACTAGAAATTTCCATAACATGACAAATGTAAATTGCTATAATTTAGACTTTATTGAGAATATCTGCAAAAAAGTTTCAATGATTTAAATTGTAATCTTATTTGGGAATATTATGGAACAAAAAGCACTTGAATGTCCTGTTTGTAAAAGTAACAAAGCAGAAATTGCAGGTGAAAATGTAAAATTAAGCGGTAGATTTGAAGATAAAGAATTTCTTACTACTGAATTAACTGTTCTACGATGCACTAAATGTGGATATTACATGTTATTTGATAAAATGGCACAATTCACAACACAAGAACCATCTGACGAATAATAATTAAAAATATTAAAAAATTATCTCTCAATAATTGGCTGTGTATCTACTTGTTTTAGTAATTCTTGAATCTCTTCAGGAGTCTCAGAACCATACACAATAAGGATTCTATCTTTATCCATTGGTTCATACCCTGCGATATCGTTGACTTCTTGATCATTTATGAAGAATCTTAATGAATAATCTTCATTTGTACAAAATTGTCTTCCATCTTGGAATATGAAGCATTTATCATCGACTTTTAATTTCATTGAATTAAACAAAAATCCTAACTTCACACCAGTTGCATGCTTGTGAACCGTAGTTCCGTCTCCTCCTTCAAAATGAATCCAACTTGTCTTAATTTGATAAGCAGGTAATGAAAAATCAAATGTATCTCCAAATATTTTTACTAACATTGCAGCATGAGAGTGCTCACTTCCTAATGCTCCTGCTCCTTCTGGAGCGCCAGGTGCATTTGTTGTCATGTTCATAAAAATCCAAACAGAATAACCTACAATTACAGCTATTACTGCAAATACTCCTATAGCTATCATCATGTTCTTTCTTTTCTCAAAAGAGCGTTTTGTAGCGTAATTTTCACGCTTTTGCTCACGTTCTCTTCTCTCTTTTCTTCCCATGATTAATCATAAATCAAAAATTTGCCCTAATTAACTGTTCGATGAAAAGTTTGACCTTGCCATTATTATATGAAAATTATTTTTTCTCTAAAAAGAAACATGTTCACTATCTTCACTTGTATCACTTTACACCTAAAAAATGGTGAATCTGAAGTAATATGAACTCAATATGCTCACTATGTTTGTTTCAGATAAAATGTGATTATTCCTGTTCATTGATTATGTTAAGAGTCATACTGGTTTTAATGTGGGGCAATTTTCTGATGCCCTTTGTGATTATGTTTTCCAATGTTTTGTTATCTGAGGTTTCTATCTTACAAATAACATCATAAAATCCAAAAACCACATCTGCTTCTTTTACTTCAGAAATATGACTAAGATTTTTTAATGTTGGAAATTCTTCTCCTTTATCACAATGAATTACCACATACGCCTGAGCCTTATTCTGCCCCACCATCATCCCAATTAGTTTTTCAGATGCTTGGAACAATTCACCTGATTCTGATCTGGTTAAAGTAACCGTAGAGTGAATTTTTGGCATTTTACGAATTGTTTTAACAATTTCTTGAATATTATGTTCAGTAGGTGATTCTAATTGTATCACAATATCATAAAGACCAAGTGTTCCGTGAGCCTCTTTTACTCCAATAGTTTTTCTCAACGATGTAATTACTTCTTTTTCTGAACCCAAGTCACAATTTATCATGACATACGCTTTTGCCATTTTTAGTGATCTTGTCTTTCACGCTTTGGTTTTGAGTGAGCCTTAATCATGTGCTTTTTTGTTCTTTCTGAATCCGTAAATTTCATGTTACAAATTCTACATTCATTTGTAAATTGAGGATCCTTTTTGAATACACTTTTCAAACTAGGAACGGTTATTTTCTTTGAAATTTTTGTTTTAAATTCCACATACTCCCCAGAAATTAGCTATACTAAAACATCACTTAACAATGGTAAGTTGGTTTTTTGCATTTTATCTAAGATATGAATAAATGCAGAAGCTTATCTTGGAAAAATCTCTGTGTCTTAGGCAGTAAATGAAACTACGCATTGCTGATATGCAAATTTATGAATTCTTGGAATTTTTCCTTTGGAGTAGATATGTACTTCTGCATACGTCATGTTTTTGAACTTTGGTATTTAGATAATGCTTAACAATGTTCATCTACTTTTATTAAAAAATTTATGAATTTAACAGCATGAAGAAAAAGGAAGACAAAGAAGATGAAAACCTAGCTTCTAAACGAGATGATGATTGGTGGAGACTAGAAAAATTTCAAATTGGGAGAAAAAAATTTCCTTAGATCATGACTTATCGCTGTAATGGGATATGCGTATTGCATAAATCTTTTAGATTCTCTACCTCTAGAAAATATGAAAATGGGCAAAAAAGATGTTCGTTTTGTTCAATATTCATTAAAACACGAAATCTGCGTTGCATTTGTTGTCATTCCCTTCTTAGAACAAAGTCACGTACAAACAAAAACAGAACAAGCTGAATTTAACATTAACAATGTTAAGTATATCCTAAATACCTCTATACGATAGAACTGATGCATGTTATATAATTTGAAACAAGGAGTTGTCTGGATTTGTTAAATGATGAAAGAAACGATATTTTGAGTTCAATGGATGAATTTATTGAAAAAATTCAACATCTAAAGGGCATTATGTTAGGCGTTTCCTTGTCTGCCCTTATTTTGGCTCCGCTTGCAATAATAATTTCATTGTATCTAGCTACGCATCCAAAATTTTTACTTTTAATAGAGCAAGAGGGTGATTTTGGCATTTTGTTGATGGTTACAGTTGTAGTGATATTGGTAACATCCGCAATATGGTTCGTTGCGGGGTTGAGGCAGTTTAAATCGCTCAGTAAATGGAATAACCGTTACTATAACTATCTAAAGAAAAAAGAACAGCTTGATCAATCTATTTCATCTCAATATGATCTAGATAAAGAGTAAACACCCAAGTTTGAATGATTCTTCGGAAAACTTTCCACCTCTTGGAAATAGATTTTCATATGGTTCTATGATCTCATGACAGAAATTCATTCCTTTTTGCGTCACTTTGAAAATTGTAATGGTTCTTTTTCCTTCCGAAATTTCTTCTCTCTTGATCATCTCGTTTAATTCCAAATTATCTAAAATTCCCTTATGTTTTGATATGTTTAATCCACAAAAACTAAACAATGCTGTCTGGTTCAGCTGTCCATATTCTGAAAGGGTGAGTATTATGTCCTTTATGATGTAAATTCTGTCACGATATTTGCGAGAATCAGCCATACATTACGTGTAATAGTTAACTTAATCTAATTTTCTAATGAATTTTTGAGTGTAACTTTGTAGACTATGTTTTGAGTTAGGAATCTTACTTAACAATGTTAATTGAGACTTATTACTACGGGTTATACAAAAAATACAATTTGATAAAATTACGATGCAATGACTATGGATTTGAGTGTGATTTTGTAGCAGAAGGCGAAATTGCACAGGTAATCGAAGACTTTGGGAAACACACAGATGAAGAACATGGCATCGATTACTCCAAAGATGCGTTAATGCAAATTATTTTGAGAAAAAAATAGCAAGATGAAAAATGGCGTTCTACATGATGAAATTTTCAATTATGAAACTAATCGGTATTGGGATACTTGTGGTTATTGCTACAGGCAGTTATTATGCATATCAATCTCTAATTCCAGTTAATGTGGATTATCCTGTGATTTTAGTTCCAGAAAACATTTTGATTAAAACTGGACAATCTTCTGATGGTCATTACTTGTTTAACCATCAATCAAGTAGAGGTGGAAAACAGGTTCCTCGCTCTGGAATGACTAGTCCTACATTGACTATTTCTAAAGGAAATCTTGTTTCATTTCATATAATTAATGAAATTAAAAATACACCTAATCAAAAATCAATTCATAATTTTAACATCGATGAATTTAATGTACATTCAAAAGATCTTGGGTATTTTGAGTCTCAATCAATTAACTTTTTAGCCGATAAATCTGGCGAATATGCTTACCATTGTACTCTTCATCCTGAAATGAAAGGACTGTTAATTATTAATTAAAACGTTGATATGCTAAGTTGACATATTCTATTTATCTATGAAACAATAATAAGATCAAAAAATTCAATTTTATTATGAGTTGTATTTTTTGTGATATTTTATCTGGAGTTAGAGATGCTCATATTCTATATGAGGACTCATCACATGTTGCATTTTTAGACAAGTATCCAATAGATGTAGGTCATAGTTTAGTAGTCCCAAAAAAACATCATGAAAGAATTACCGATATGGATTCAAAAGCAGTTGGTGACTTGTTTTCAATAATACCAAAAATAGCTAATGCTATTTTATCTGCAACTGATGCTGATGCATTTAGTCTTGGACAAAACAACGGAAGGGCTGCAAAACAGATTATTCCTCATGTCCATGTTCACATTATTCCAAGGTATAATCACAAAGGAACAATCTGGACAAAACGTTCAATCTCAAACACTGACGAGCTTTCAATTCTTGCAAAAAAAATCAAGTCTTTGCTTCCTTAGTATGGCCTGGGTTGTATCGAAGTATGGCGCCTACTTTGCCCAAGCTTGATAACATAGTCCCATGTTCTGCACTTCCTGAAACCACTTCTAATTTACTTCCTGTTTTTGCAGCAAGAAGCTCCAAATAATCTACTATGTCTTGTTCATTTGGTTCAACTTCCATTGCATTGCATGCAGGGCAAGGTTTGCTAGAGTATTCTGTTTTTTTTGGAATGACATCTCTTCTCTCAACAATTATTTCTTGAATATTCTGACATCTGCGGCATTTTCCTTCAACTCGATTTAAGTTTGTATCATCTGTAATGATCAAAGTCTTTACTACGTTATTTTTCAAAAGTTCAATTACATCTTGCAATCCATATACTCCTAACCCTGAATGGGAGTTTACTTCTCTGAATAAATCTTCAATTAGCTTCTTTTCTTCTACCATTCTGAAATCAGATAAAAGTTCAGCAGACTTTGCAAATGCCTCTCTAATTCCCTCTGCTCCAGAATATCCACAATCTAATGTGTTGATGATCATGTTTTGTAATCTGTACTCTAAATAATTTCCATTGATAAAATCTTCTTTTGTAGGCCCTGGACCTGAAATTATCAGTCCTTTTACTGGATAAATGTCAATAAAATATTCTCTTGTCGTTCCGGCAACTCGGTTGTAAAAATATGAAAGCTCCATCTCTCTTAATTTTTGGAATCTTTTTGCAGACTGCCCTCCTTGTCTGTGTTTACCTGCCACTCCAGAGCCAGTCTGTGAAAGTACTTCTATTTTATCACCATGTAATAACCCCCAGCCAGCATCTTTGGCATCAATAGCTAAGAACCCAATCAGATTGTCATCTTTTAGCATGTCCTTTAGAATATCGACATGAAAATGATCATCGCATCTGTAAAGATACTGTTTCAAATCTTTTGGAGGATCAATCTCCCATACCTTTACCACTTCACTTCCTAAAGGTCCACCTCCTTCAGGCGGTAGTGCTCCACAAAACATCACAAGTCCTCTGTCGGGTGTTTTTTTGAGTAGTTTTAATCTCTGAACTACTTTCCCTAACGAGTCTACCACATGTGATCTTGTTAAATCTGATTTGATGTTATCTGCTGTTCCTTGCTCTTGTTGTAATGTGCTAATAATTTCGTGTAGTTGTTTTCCTTTTGGGATATACACGCTGATTAACTCAGTTCCTCTTCCTGATTTTTGGGAAAGTTCTTCTAACATTTTTCTAATTTTGTAAAGTTTAACGGAATCTACTTTTTCTATGTTGATCTTTTCCATTTCTTTTGTTTCCTATTATGCGAATATTAAGTTTGGTTGGTTCAATTCATAATCTTCCTGAAATTATAATTCGCCGATGGATTTCAAAAAGACCTCCAGTGGTTGATTACCTCTTATTTTGATTATTTTTTCATCATTAAAAACTAGAAAATATGGTGTGGCGTCTACACCTATCTCTTTTCCAAATTGATGCAATTGATTTACTTTATCCAAATATTTGTGATTATCAAGACATGTGTTGAATTTATCTAAATTCAACTCAACAGTTATTGCAAATTTATCTAACGAGTTTCGGTTAACCCACCCTGTTCTCTCACCTGCCCAGTTCTTGTATAATTCGTCGTGGTATTGCCAGTATTTTCCTTGGTCTTGAGCACAATATGTTGCTTCTGCAGCCAAAATAGAATCTTCACCATTTAATGGAAAGTCTTTGAATACCATCTTTATTTTTCCAGTATCTATGAAATCTTGTTTAATCGTATTTAGTGTAGTTTGATGAAATTTATAACAAAATGTACATTGATAATCACCCCACTCTAAAATTGTAATTTTTGCTAAAGGATCTCCTATAATCGGTGAACCATTGTTGATCAGATTTGTCTCAGTTAGTGTTTTTGGATTGTCTTCTGCTTGTGGATAAAAAGCCAAGAACAAACCTGCTAAAATTCCTATTATTACTGGAATTGTAAGTATAAGATTTCTTTTCATAGATTTGCTGTTTTTATTTTCTAGTAAATAGTTTCCTTGTTCTATGTCATTGCTATTGTCCATAACGCAGAATTTTTTGCAGATATTTCTGCTACAAAAGGATCATCTGATGATGAAATTATTATAACATCTTCATCATCAGGGCATAAATTCTCCATGATGTATTTTTTTGTTTTAATATCTCTTGGAAAACACTCCCTTTCATTTCCTGGAAATACTAATTTCTCATTCTTGCATATCATTGTGGTACAGCCTGAAGACCCATACAAAATTGCATAATCTCTTTGCTCAATCCCTGTTTTGATCATTTTGGAATATTTTTTTAATAAAATTGCATGATTATGTTTTCCTTGGATTATTGATGATTTTTTTATTTTGCATTCATTGCCTACTGTATTTTTTATTTGATTTGTTAATTTTTTTCCTTTTTCAGTAAGAAAGGTTCCAGATTTTGTTGACTTTACAATCTCCGCTTTTTTTAAATGTAAAATTAATGTCTTGACTGCACCTTCTCCTAGATGAATCTCTTTTGCAAAGGTTGCTCTGCTAACAAAACCTTCCTTGTCTAATAACTGCAATGCCTTGAAAACATGTGGAATGCTAAATGTAAGCACTTTGCTTGAGCCTTTTCTAGATACAATATCTTGTAAAATCTGAATATTTTTACGCAAGATTCTTCTAACCTGAGTTGATATATAAATTCAATAAATAATAATTGAAATATTTTTGTTATGTATGAGAAATTATGTCTATATTTTGAATTTTATTTATTTCCATTTTAATTGGTTCTAGGATTTTTGAATCTCCTATTTTCCCAAAAATTTTTTGAATCAAATTAGAAAAGAGTTCATAATTTTCTGTAACTTCTTTTTCAGATTTATCGCATTCTTTCATCATTGTTTGAATAATTGATTTGTATCCGTTTATTCCATATAGATCAATTAATGAGACTTCTATCGTTTGCGATACCATGTCTTGATATTTTTTCTGACTTTGTCCTAATCCTAAATTGCTCATTTTCTTAATTTTTTATTCTGAAATGCAACAAAAACATCAGTATGTTCGATCTAAAACTGACATTGATGTTTTGAGCCTGTAATAATTTTTCTTTATTAATTGGACAAATTGTCCAAGAATTTAAATATGTTTGATTGACGGAAACTTTATGTCTCAATCAAGACAAATTAATGCATCTAAAAACAGTGTTCCTGTATTTGCAATTGTGGCTTTAGCTATAGTTTTTGCAGCGGGATTATTTGTTGTTGGATTTGATCAAGGACATATCTTTAGTTTGGTATATGGAGAAAAAGCATTTGAAGATCTTTACATCCATGAACTTACTCATGATATGAGACACGCTGCTGGGTTTCCTTGTCATTAGGAGGTTAACCTGATGAGAACATTTCTTTTTATTGTCATTGTTTTAATTTCTGGTCTCTCAGCTGGACTAATTCATGGTGCTGCTAATTTTGTATTTGTTGAACCTTCATTAGATCAGGCAATTGGAATTGAAAATCAACATCTTTTTGCTTCAGGTGAAGAAAAAGACACTCCTGAATTTAGAGCAGAATTTGATTCTTACCGATATTGGCAAAAAAGTGGCCAAATTCTGGCTGGTGCCATTTTAGGCATATCTATTGGTTCTTTGTTTGGAATTATTTTTGTACTCTCAAGAAACTCTTTGCCTGGAAAATCTGATATACGTAAATCTCTAATTTTAACAGGAATAATGTGGCTTGCAATTTACCTTATTCCATTTTTAAAATATCCTGCAAATCCGCCAACCGTTGGTGACCCTGACACTGTTGTATTAAGATCAATACTGTTTCTAGCTTTTATTGCAATTTCTGGATTTGGTGCTTTAGGGTTCTATAAAATATTTAAAAAATTAAAAACTAAAAAATTTATTGCAATTTTAGGATATGCTGTTTTTATTGGGATGGTATTTTTTACAATGCCTGAAAACCCTGATAAAATTACAGCCCCTATGAATCTAGTTGAACATTTTAGAATAATGTCTGCCGTGGCTGTTTCAATTTATTGGCTATCTTTGGGTATAATTTTAGGTTCCCTTTGGAATCGTTTCAAGCCGCATAATGAGTTAAAATCCACTTTTAATTAATTGTTCTAACTCTCTGGAATGAGAATACTATGATGTGATTTAAATAACTCTCTGTTGATTTTTAATTTAATTGACACGACGTTTAACATTACCTCAATTAAAAAAATATGATGTCACTCAAAAAGTAATTGAAGCCCTTGCAGATTCTGAATCACGTGCAATCTTGTTTTCCGTGATAAAAAAAGGAATGACAGCAGCTGACTTGTCAGACAAACTAAAAATCCCGCTTAGCTCCGTTTATAAAAAATTAGGTGATCTTGAGGAACTTACGTTAATTGAAGTAGAAAGATGGATGATTTCAGATAAAGGAAGAAAATTCAAAATCTACAAAAGTCGAATAAGCAAGGCTGATATTTCAATAAAAAAACCTGATCCAGTCCTAAATTTGGTACCTAACTGATGATCTAAATGTCAAAACCAAACATTATTCAACTAAGCGAGTTTGATATAACTCAAAAAATAATTGAATCACTAAGTAATGTTTGTACTCGGGCGGTATTATTTTCAATTAAAAATGAATCAAAAGATGCAACACAAATTGCAGATGAATTAAAAATTTCAATATCTACAGTTTACAAAACTTTATCAAATTTGGAAGAATTGGCACTTGCCGAAGTAGATAAATTTGTAATTTCACCTGAAGGAAAAAAAATAAAACAGTATCGTAGTCGTATTGGTAAAGTTGAAATCACTCTGACTGATTTGGAACCAACATTGCAACTTTATCCAAATACGTCTAATCCTAAACCAAATACTGGTTAAAATAATAAAAAATAAAAAAGATTGGATTTTACATTCTTGGAATAGTCGCTAATCTTGTTTTCTTTGTTACAGCTATGATTCCAATAATTGCTACAAACAACACTACCATTACCACTGTGCCAAATTCAGGAACTGTAGCTTCTACAATCTTCATCTCTTCGAGAATTGTGTCTACTTTGGAATTCACTTCAGATGATGAGGCTCCATTTTTTATCATTTCTCTTAATTCTTCTCTCATCATGGTTTCCAGTTCTTCGACTAGTTCTTCTTGACCTGCGTCTTTTAGTGGGGTTTCTAGATATTCAAAGTTGTCAAGATATGCTTTGGTAGAAAGACTAAGCGCTAAATCAGAATTTCCATTTTCGTATTCTGTTTTCACTTGAGTTAGAAGTTCTTCGATATTTTCTACATATTCTAGTAGTTCTCCTTCTTCTCCTTCCTCACCTAAAATCTCATTAACCTCGTGGATGATACCGTCTACAAACACTCCACTATGAGTTGGGTCTGCTTTTTGTTCATATGTATTCCAAAGTTCTTCATAAAATTCCTCAATTTCTTCAGCCTCATGTTCTGGTAGGTCTGTTCTTATTTTATTGAAAATTTCTTCAGACTTCCATACGAATGCAGAACCGTCTTGAAATTCAGCCATTTCGAGAACTTCACCATTTGCTACGGCTTCTTCATATTCTGCTTTTGAAGTTGTAAGTAGTCCTTTTATCAAATCAAGCTGAAATGATACATCCGAAGATAATTCATCTCCAATTACAATCAATCTTGCTTGTTCAATGATTTTTTTTGCATCATCAATTGCCATTTGTGCATCATCTCTGGTTACATCAGAACCTGTTTTCTTGCCAAGATCCATTAATGTCTCTTGAACAATGATATCAAAATCCGAGTCATGCTCTTTTAATTCAGGTTTCATCAAATCATATAGCTCTGATATTGGATGGGTTGCATGTACGAGTGCCAACTGTGCATTGTTTTCATCTAGATTCTTTTCAATTGCCCAAAAATGCCCAAGTGTTTCTTCTAAAGAACCAGCAAATTGTAATTTTTCATCATATGTTGATTCTGCATAAACAGTTTGGGATAGTAATCCTATGACAATCGTAGAAATTATGATTGAGATTTTTGTCGTCATTGGAGGGAAAATCATTTGTTACGATTTAAATGCTAATTTCATTTTTTTTCATTGTTCTATACATTTAGAATAAATCTATAGCATTTTTTCTATATTCGTAGTTTTTCATTCTAAGATTGTAGAATTAATCTTTTGTTTAAATACAGTTAGCTAGACCTAATCATTAATTCATGCAATTCAAATTCTATTGGTATATGATTATTGTTATTTTTACACTTGGCTTGCAATTGGTATCTCCCAATGCGCATGCTCAAAATTCCGAACAATACACTTCTACTTTTACAATTACTGGATTAGGTTTGGAGTTAACAAAAAAAGCAATTTTGGAGGATAACTATGATGCTGCAGAAGAGTATTCTACTCTAACAAATAATTTTTATGGTAAAAATATCCAAATTTTAAGAACCGTCGATTCTGATACTTCAGATTATATTCATCTAGAATTACTTGATCTTCATTCAAGTATTTTATCAAAATCAAACTCGCAAAATTTGATTGTTCAAATAAATAATCTGCAAAAAACTTTACCCTCCGGTTCATTAGATACTGATTCTAATGTGATTGCAGCCTTTATTTTATCAGAGGCTGATGAACAATATCAAAAATTTATTCAACATAAAAGTGACGAATCATATTATTTTACTTTATCATTAATAGAACATTCAAAGGTTATTTTGAATCAAAATCCAATATTAGACAATAGACTCAAACAAGAGATTGACTCATTTTTTACTGACTTGGATAAATCTGTTTTAAATAAAAAAGACTTTGTAACTGTTGGAAATTTAATGACTGCAATACAGCGTGATTTGTTAGAAACTGAATCGATTGCGATTGATAAAACAAATTTGTATGGAGTAATCAGAAATTTATATTCTGAATTAATACATGCAGTAAATTCTAATGATTATTCAACTGCTGAGGAACTTGCAATTGAGGCATACCTTGAAAATTTTGAATATTTGGAATCTGACATTAAAAAAGTGGATGAACCATTATTGAATACGTTAGAAATTGACATGCGTGAAAATCTTCGAAAAATGATTGTACAAAAAGAGGATCCAAATATGATTATTCAATTTATTGAAAATTCTATTTTACCAGATTTGGCAAAAGCTGAAAAGATGACTAGTGAACTCACTCCTTTTGTTAATGGGGGTTCACTAAAAACTCAGAATTTGAAATCTATGGGGGATGCACCTGATGATCAAAAAATGATCGTTAAAAATAAAATCGATATAATTCGTGAGCAATTAGAAGAAACATTACTGCATTATGAAAAAGGAGACGTGCAATCTGCACATGCATCTGCACGTTCAGCATATCTTGATAGCTATGAGTTTGTAGAGATTCCTCTTAGGGCAATTGATCCTGATTTTACACTTGAGGTAGAATACCAATTTGCTACTCTACGAAACTTGATTAAACAAGAGGCACCACAAAATGAAATTCATGATGTAATTATTGGAATAAAGCGAAATCTTGATGAATCTGAAAGAATTGTAACTGGAACCGGTGATCTTGCCCCGACTATTGCATTTACATCTTCTTTTGCAATTGTATTTAGAGAGGGACTGGAGTCTGTCCTGATTCTTGGTGCTATACTGACATATCTTGAAGCATCACGAAACAATCAATTTAAGAAATATGTTTACTATGGTATCGTTGCTGCCTTTGCAGCTACTGCTGTTACTTGGATTATTGCATCATATGTTATTGAAATCTCAGGGGCAAATCGTGAACTTATTGAGGCAATTGCGGCATTATCTGCAACTGCTGTTTTATTTTATGTTAGTTTTTGGGTTTTAAATAAAATTGAACACAAAAAATGGATGGAGTTTGTTAAAGCAAAAGTTTGGCAAGCTACCACTACTGGTAGTGTTATGGTCTTTGTAATGCTGTCATTTTTTACTGTGTATCGAGAAGGATTTGAAACTGTTTTATTTTATCAAGCAATGTCTGGATTTGCAAAATATATGGAAATCTATGTGGGTCTAGGATTTATCCTGGGATTGATTTCACTTTTGGGTCTGTATTATGTAATGAGAAAATTAGGAAAACGATTGCCATTACGGGCATTATTTGGATTGACAATGGGAGTAGGTGCATATTTGTCAATTGCATTTTTAGGAAATGCAATAAGAGAACTTCAGATATTAGATATTGTTCCATACACTGGATTGATTGGCACTGTTCCACGATTGGATATCAATCTTGCAATGATGACTGGAATTTATCCTACTTTGGAAACTATTGTTGCCCAAGTAATATTGCTTGGTGTTTATCTTGTTGCGTCGACATACATTTTGATAATGCGTCCAAGAAAAGAACAACAACTAGCCTCTATGCGAAAATCAAGGAAGGATTCTGATGAATAAGCGAAGAATCCGAGTTGGAATTGATGTTGGTGGAACCTTTACAAAAGCTGTAGCTATAGATGTAAAAACAGGCTCACTTTTAGCAAAATCAACTGTTTCTACAACCCATAGTTCAGAAAAAGGAGTCTCTGAAGGTATTGTAATTGCATTAAAAAAAATTATTGATGAAACTGGAATTGGAATTAATGAGATTGAGTTAATCTCTCATAGTACTACTCAGGCAATTAATGCATTGTTAGAATCAGATACATCAAAAGTTGGAATAATTGCAATGGGGGTAGGACCTTCAAAAAAAGATATTATAAAAAGAACAAATTTGGAGGACTCTACAATTAATACAAATCATGACATTAAGACAACCCATGAATTCTTAGATACATCCCATTTAATTACCGAAAAAGAAGTAACTACTGCAATAAATCGATTAAAAGAAAAAGGTGCAGAGGTAATAATTGCAACTGAAGCATTTGGAGTTGATGACCCCTCAAATGAATTATTTGTCATGCGTACTGCATCAAAAGAAAAAATACTTTCTACAGCATCTCATGAGATATCCGGAATTTACGGTTTGGAAATTAGAACTCTGACTGCAGCTGTAAATGCTAGTGTTTTACCTAAAACATTTCAAGTTGCAAATTTTGTTGAAGACGCAATTCGTAAAACTGGAGTTACTGCACCGTTAATGATAATGAAAGGAGATGGTGGTGTTACCAGCATGGATACTTTTAAGACAAAACCAATTCTTACGATTCTTTCAGGCCCTGCAGCAAGTGTTGCTGGTGCATTACTGCATCTAAAAATAACTAATGGCATATTTGTTGAAGTTGGTGGCACTAGTACCAATATTTGTATTATAAAAAATGGTAAGCCTGAAATTCGCTATGTTACCGTAAAAGATCATCCTACTTGCATTCGCTCAATGGATGTTAGGATTTTGGGTGTAGCTGGTGGCAGTATGGTAGGATTAAAACAAAACAGAGTCTCAAATGTTGGTCCCCGTAGTGCTCATATTGCCGGCCTCAAATATTCATGTTTTGCAGATCCCGAAGATCTTAAAACAGGAAAAATAATCCTGATAAAGCCTATGTCAAATGATAAATCAGAATATGTTGCAATAAAATGCAATAAAGGAACATATGCTATTACCAACACTTGTGCGGCAAATGCATTAGGTATGATAGAAAAAAATGATTATGCATTTGGGAATCAAGAATCTGCAAAAATTGCTCTAAAAATATTTGCTGAATTTGTTGGTGTATCATATCATGAAATTGCCATGTCAATAATTCAAACAGCTTCATTTGAGATTACAAAAATGATTACTAAACTCTTGAAAGAATTTAAAATGAATCCATATAAGACAACGTTAATTGGAGGAGGAGGAGGGGCTTCTGTCCTTGTTCCATTTGTTGCAAAACAATTAGGAATAAAATATGAAAAAGCAGAACACGCTGAAGTTATTTCTTCAATTGGTGTAGCGTCATCAATGCTCCAAGAAGAGATGGAACAAACAATGATTGAACCTACTCCTGAAAAAATCAATCAAGTATATAAAAAAATACATACTATGCTAGTAAACAAGGGTGCTATTCCTGAATCAATAATGATCAATAGTGAATTTGTATCTGAGAAATCTCTACTACGTGTTACGGCAGTTGGTAATGTCGAATTAGATAGTGCTGAGACCTCAAAAAATATTTTTACACTAGAAGACGCTAAAAAACGAACCAGTGAGATAATTGAACTCTCTGAAGATTTAATTGATCTGAGCTATGAAACTGATCACTATTTTGTGTTTACTGGTCATATGGAAATTAAAAATTTTTTTGGTAAAAAGACTCAACATCATATTTTGGTTTTAGATAGATATGGAAAACCAAAATTATCAATAAAAAATGGGAGAATTATTCAAGGTGGCAAAATAACAGT
Source organism: Nitrosarchaeum sp. (assembly GCA_018334095.1). Classification (GTDB taxonomy): domain Archaea; phylum Thermoproteota; class Nitrososphaeria; order Nitrososphaerales; family Nitrosopumilaceae; genus Nitrosarchaeum. Next base: position 29,754 of record JAGXTE010000058.1, on the reverse strand, counting down.
CTTGGAAGAACTGACCGATTATTTTGAATCTGGTAATTCTGAAATTGCACCTAAAGTTTATCTTTTAAATGATCTTAAACTGGTAGATTATTCTAGCCTCATTAATACTTCTGACATTTTGGATGCGATAAGGGATGATCTAGTTGGTTCTGAAAAAACTGCTATAATTATTGACTATCAATAAATTCATTGATTTAGATAATTTCGTGTAAATAATTTCTTATCTGTAATTCAAAAAAATTACATGCTATATGAGATATTGATTATAATGATAATAACATAGTTGAATATCTCTTTGTACGAAAGTCGTGCATTAAGTACAGTACTTACAACTGTCATCATATTGGTGGCATCAGTTGTACTCGCTTCAGGTGTTGTATTGTATGGTGCCAGTCTTTTCCAAGGCGGTACTCAGCAAGAATCAATCGCTGTAACTGGTGTAAAGGCTTGGGTAGATGATGATGACACTGTAGGTATTGCATGGGGTGCAGCAGGTATCAGAAATACTGGAGATAAAGTACTTGCAGTGGATAAAATCCAGATTAGGGGTACTGATGTTCCATATACTCAGTGGTATACAGATAGCACTGTTACTTCTAATTTATTCCAACAAGCACTTAATCATACTGGATGGGCAACACCAGGTCAACCAAGAATGATAGATAACTGTGCTGCTGATTCTACGTATGTCGCAATTGATCTTGATTCAGCCGGACCAATCACAGAATGTGTTAGTGCCGATGCAGGTACAGGACCAGTTTCATTGTCACCAGGAGATTCAGCAATCATATACTTTAAACTGAATAATGGCACCCTAACATCGTTAGATTCTGGCGCCCAAGTAAGTGTTAACATATTTGCTGGAAAAACAGGTTCACCTAGAAGTGTGACTGTTGAAGGAATCAGTTAAATTCTGTTCTGTTTGAGTTTTTTTAATGATAATTTTAGGTAATTTTTTCTTATCTGTAATTCAAAAAAATTACATACTTGCGTACATAACTATCTAAATAAGACATATAATAATAAAATGAAACCTAAACTAGGCAAAAGTCGTGCATTAAGTACAGTACTTACAACTGTCATCATATTGGTGGCATCCGTTGTACTTGGTTCAGGTGTTGTATTGTATGGTGCCAGTCTTTTCCAAGGCGGTACTCAGCAAGAATCAATATCTGTATCCGGAGTCAAAGTATGGGTACTTTCTGTTGATCCATCAGACATTGGTATTGCATGGGGTGCAGCAGGTATCAGAAATACTGGAGATAAAGTACTTGCAGTGGATAAAATCCAGATTAGAGGTACTGATGTTCCATTTACACAATGGTATACAGACACAACAGTTTCATCTAATGTATTCCAACAAGCACTTAATCATACTGGATGGCAAACACTAGGACAGCCAAAAATTAGAGATAACTGTGCTGCTGATTCTACGTATGTCGCAATTGATCCGGATTCAGCCGGACCAATCACAGAATGTATTAGTGCCGATGCAGGTACAGGACCAGTTTCATTGTCGCCAGGAGATTCAGCAATCATATACTTTAAACTGAATAATGGCACATTGTCATCATTAGATTCTGGTGCAAATACAAGTGTTAACATATTTGCTGGAAAAACAGGTGCACCGCAAAGTGTAACAATTCAAGGAAAATCAAACACAGGATAAGGTGTTTTTTTTAACTTATCCAAAAAATCTTTTTGAGGTAAAAAAATGGGCAAAACTAAAGATGAACAAGGATTAGAAAATTTTCTAAAAAGTGATTTTCTTACTGAGCTTCAAAATCAAAAAGGGGCAACAGTAATTGAAAATTATCCATTAAAAGCACCTTTTAGCTATGCAAATATTTTACAAGATCAGGAAAATGGCAGTACATCGTACCAAGTAGATGAAACAAAACTAAATCCACCCGAAGAAGTTATCTATAATCAATTATACAGATTAATTGAAGAAAATCTAGATTCTCCTGAAAACATTGAAAAAAATTTTGGATTTGTAGCATTTGTAAATAAAATTCTGAAAGAGAATATGAAGCTATTTCAAGACTACCCGCTTGCAAGTATGGAGAAAGTGAAATACTATTTAGAACGTGATATTGCAGGCTTTGGCTTGATAGATCCATTAATGAATGATCCAAACATAGAAGATATTAGTTGTAGTGGGATAGATACGCCAATTTATGTATGGCATAGAAAATATGATAGTATTCCATGTAACATAAAATTTGAAAACGAACGACTAAACTCATTTGTTTCTAGAATAGTATTTAGAGCTGGAAAGCATATCAGTTCAGCATATCCTATATCGGATTTAGCATTAGAGGGAAATCATAGAATTTCTGTTTTATATCAAAAAGAAGTTACTCCCAAAGGGACTAGTTTTACAATAAGAAAGTTCAAACAAGATCCGTATTCTGTAATTGATTTGATATCTTTTGGAACAATCAGTGTCGATATTGCAGCTTATTTGTGGATGTTGATGGAAGCAAAAATGTCCATTATGGTGATTGGTTCAACAGGCAGTGGAAAAACAACTATACTTAATGCAATTACTGGATTAGTGAATCCTGATTACAAAATATTCTCTGTTGAAGATGTTGCAGAAATCAACATACGTCATGAAAACTGGTTTAGCTTAGTTGCTAGAACTGGATTTGGTCCTACAGGAGAAGGTGAGATTGGATTATATGATTTAATAAAATCTGGTGTACGACATAGACCTGATTATATTGTAGTTGGAGAAATTAGAGGTGCTGAAGCTTATGTCATGTTTCAAGCAATGGCTACAGGTCACGGTGGATTATGTACCATGCATGCTGACAGTCTAGAGAGTGCAGGCAAAAGGTTACAACAAAAACCAATGGATATTCCGCCATCTTATCTATCATTGATGAACTGTGCAATCGTAATTAGAAGAGTTAAAGGACAAGACGGAAAAAGTATTAGAAAAGCAATATCTGTACAAGAGATAAACAGTGCTGACTCTTATCATTCAGCATTTCAATGGGATCCAAAATCTGATTTTTTTAATGCACAATTAGAAGATAGTGTGATGTTTTCTCGTATTGCAGAACAGACGGGAAGAAACATGGAGGAAATTTTAGAAGAGTATGAAAAAAGAAAGATAGTTTTAAAGTGGTTGTTACAACGAGGAATCCGAAGTTATTTTAAAGTGGGAGAAACTATAGGGAAATACTATAGAGATCCTGATACGATGATCAATAAAATCGAATATGGTGGATAGATGTCTTTTATTAAAAAATTTGAAAAAAAAGACAAGCAAAAAAAATTAAATAATAAAATTGATGTTGAACTCCCTTTTTTTATAACCATAGTTACATTGTTGGCTACAAGTGGGTTTGGTCCATACACAATTTTTATTAAAATTAAGGAAATGGAACTTTTGCCAAATGTAAGAATAGAGTCATTGAAAATTTTAAAAAAAATTGATATTTTAGGCATGGATCCATTATCCGTTATGTCTGATGTAAAAAATAATGGACCTTCTAACTTTGGAGAATTTCTTAGTGGATATGTGGGAGCAATTCAGAGTGGGGGTGATGTGGTAAATTATCTTAAAACAAAAATGACTAGCGCATTTGAAATTTATGAAAGTACTCAAAAAAACCTAGTTGAAAAAGTAAAAGCGCTTGTAGATACATACATGACAATGCAAGTTGTTGTTTTAGCTGTATATATCATAATTACTGCAACTACAACCGGTGGAGTTGGTCCTGCTCCCCTTGAGACTGATTTTGATCCTCTTTATTTAGTAATTTTTATGCCTCCTCTTGTTTCTGGATTATTTTTATTTCTTGCAAGATCAGTAAATAAATCAAAAATACAAGAAATGGAAATTAAAAAAATTAGTATGTTTGGAATTCCGGGAATTATTGCATCTGCTGTAATTATATTTCTTGATCTTATTCCTGGGTATAACTTGTTTATTCTTGCTGGTGCATTAATAACGTCTTCATTATGGCCCGCAATAAAATTTCAAAGCAGATATAAATTTTCACTTGATGCTGAATCCAGCTCATCGATAATTCTAAGAGATGTTGCAGAAGCAAGAAAAGCTGGATTAGGTCCTGAAAAATGTGTGATCAGAGCAACAAAAAGAAATGATTTTGGTTTATTTAACAAAGTAGCAAATGGAATTTCAAATAAACTTGAATGGGGTATGACTTTGGATGATATTTTTAAATTTATTAAAAAAGAAACTTCTGATTTTCAAGTTTTAATTAATTTTAGAGTGTTATTTGAAATAATTTCATCTGGAGGCGGTAATGTTTCAACATTAGATACACTAGCTGGAGTCTCAGAAAAAGTTCGAAATATTGAAAAAGAAAAAAGAGAGATGTTGAAACCTTATGTTTTAGTTGGGTTTATGTTGATAGGGATTACTGGTTTTACCACTCTATTGGTAATTGATTCTCTTTCAGGTTTAGGTGCACATCTAGAAATTGATGAGGCAAAACGAAATGAATTACAGGTTGATTCTGATGCTAGATTTGAATTGCTGGGCATTGCAATATTAATACAATCCTGGTTATCTGGATTGTTTTTAGGTAAAATAACAACTGGTTCTTATTCAGCTGGATTTCGATATTCAATAATCTTAATTTGTATAGCAATAGGCTCGATAGTTATAATCCAGTCAAAAATCTTTAGTGTATCTTCAATCTTTGGTTAGGTAGTATGTATTGTAATGTTTCACACTGGTTGATATAACAAAAAATATGCCCATTTTATAATATTGAAAGTGATTTTTTTAGGTTTATTGGTAATCTGCAACATGTTTGGTGTTGCTGCCTATGCTCAGACTACATCTGAATTTGGCTATCAATTACACCCTGAAAAATTATTAGAGAATACTGTTGGCACACTACAAATTTTTGTAATGTCGAATGAGATGATGTTACCAAGTTCAATAAATGATCTTAAGGTAATCAGTTCTGATAACTCAATAATTCAAATAATTGATATTCAAGAAAATAATAATGATTATACAAAAAATGTACAACTTAAGGCGATAAAACCTGGAATTGTCGATATTGCGATAGCTGCCCCTGGGTTTTCATCAAAAGAGATTACGCTTGAAGTTTTTAACAATAATAATTATCCTTCTAAAATTTTAATGAAAGTTACACCAAACGATTTTCCAATTGATGGGCCACGATTTGGATATGTTGCAGTTGGATTAGCTACTACTGGAGGACTACCTACAATTGCTACTGAAGACATGACAATAAAAATTGAGACTCCTAACAAAGATGTACTTAATCTCAAAAATTCAGAATTAATAATTAAAAAAGGAGAATATTTTGCAATTTCTGAATTTAATGTGATAAATTCTGGAGATGCAATAATTTTTGCTAATGCTGAAGATATGACAAAAGTAAGTCAATTGGTTCATGTACGAAAGCCATCAGAACCATTAGAAATTAAATTATTTACATTTCCTTCAGAATATAATAGTTTTAGCGGTGGTAAAGGATATGCTATCGTACAACTGCTTGACAGTACCGGATTCCCTGTAAAAGCTGAAGAAGACATTATTGTCAAATTAGGAGTAGATAACCCTAACATGTCTGTTAACACAAGTCATGATTTTGAAGAAATTCAATTCAATAGTAAAGAAATTGTAATTAAAAAAGGAGAATATTCAGCTTATACTGCATTTACACCTAGACCTAATCTTGGAAAAATGACTACTGAAAGTGAACAAACACTAAACATGTACATTTCAACTAATAATTATCTTACAAAAGACAGTACGATAACAATTACTAATGATGATGCAGGCCAATTAGAAGGTGAGGGTCCTTCAGTTACAAATGTGTTACCATTTTTAACCACCGGTAAAAAAGAACTCATAGCTGTCACATATTTTGAAACAGACATAGAAGTTTCAAGAAAGACTGGCACTAGTACCTTGGGTACATCCGATAGAGAACTTGTCACCGTTACGGTTCCAGTAACTGCCAAGCAAGATTATGAAATTAACTTTGCATCATCAAAATCAAATACTGTTTCTCCAATTAATCCAATAATGAAAAAAGGTGAGAATATAGCATTGGTTTTTGGAAACACAGGAACCATTTCATCTGCTGATCCAATATCGTTTTATGTTACAGATAATCGAGGAGTTAAAACGTATACTGGGAATCCTATAGGACCTGTGAAAGATGATCTTGTGTTAACTGTTGAACCTTTAATTCCTCAGATTTTGGCTGAACATGAATTTCCAATTATTGCTTACCTTTTAGAAAATGAAGGGGATGATGAAGAAAGTACTGTCACTACTGACGATGAAGAAGAAGAAAATGGTCGAATAGGCATATCATTTTTCATTGAAGACTCTGTACTGACTCTTTCTGCAAATAATATTGTAGACTCCGAACATGAAATAATTAAGAAAAATCAACCATATGTAATATCTAATTTATTTGCAAAAGAAGTTGGAACTGCAATTCTATCTTTTCAAGCTGGTCAATTTGAAGGAACAATGGATCTGATTAGTAGCACTACCGATCCTGCAAAAATGCATATGTCATTTGCAAAAAATCTATTGACAAATACTGAAAGTCTAGCTACGATTCAATTACTAGATTCTGTTGGCAATCCCGTATTTGCAAAAAATGATATCTCAATAAAAATAGTCTCAAATAATGAATCTATTTTAGAAATGCCTAAAACTGTGACGATTAAAAAAGGAGAATATTTTAACACAATAAAATTAGAATCAAGAAACGAAGGATTGATAGAAGTTGCATTACTCTCTGAAGATCTACCGTTAGCAAAATATGACATTCAAGTTGTAGACATCACACCAACTATTTCTCTTGATTTAGTTGGAGGTATGAACTGGAATGAACGAATAGAAGCAAAATTATCTGTGGCTATTCCAGAGGTGGATGTTCCATTACATGGATTTAATGTTAATTGGGACATAGATGGAGGAGAAATATTAAAAATCGATAATATGACCGACATTGATGGAATTGCAAGAGCTCAAATTCTTGCTAATGATAAAGAAGTTGTAACTATTTCAGCTGATGTTTCAGGAAATGGTTTTAGTTCTTCCTCTGTATCTACACTTGCTGAGATATTAAATAAACCACTTGTAACAGCAGAACCGCCAAAACAATGGTACGAATTTGATGAATCAACTATCATGTTAATTACAATCCCTATATCCGTAATTGTAGCATTATTTGTTTTGAAACGTATTGATAGATTGGATGCTATAACTGAGAAATTTGGAATTGGAGAAAAATTTGAAGAAATTAAGGAAAAAATATCAAATTTACGAAATCGGTAAAAATTTTTAAATAATTTGATATGACTAAATGTAATTTATTATTAAAAAATGAACAAACTAAATTATCATATAGGCGGAGTAAATTATGATTGAATCCGTATTAAATTATGATCATATGGGGATTATGCTTGCTCTTGCAATGTTGATAATTGGTTCAATGATCGATATTTGGAAAAGGGAAATTCATGATTTTTACTGGATAGGATTTGGAATAGTCGGATTTTTACTGATTTTTATAAATTCTGATTTACTGCCATACTTACTTAATATCGGAATAGCATTAATCATTGCCCCCTTTGTTATTTTTATATGGAAAATTGGATTATTCGGGGGTGCTGACGCATTTGCATTAATTGCATTAGCAGTTATTGCACCTATGGCAACATTTTCTGAAAATCCAGTTACTCCATTTTCAACGTTATCCAATGCTGCAGTATTATTTATCATCCCATTTATTGTAAATATAATGCGAAATCTAATTGCCATCATAAAACATGAAAATATTTTTGAAGGCTTTGAAGAAAATAAATTTAAAAAGATATGTGCAATGCTAATTGGATACAGGGCAAAAAACCCAAAATTTTGTTTTTCTCTTGAAAAATTAGAAAACGGTAAAAGAAAACTGAACTTTACAATTCATCATGCTGAAAACGAAGAGTATTGTACAACACCTAATACTTGGATAACACCTGGGATTCCATACTTATTGCTAATTACTGGTGGTTTTATCTTACAATTATTCAGCGGGGATCTTTTACTTAGTCTAATTATTCGTTAGGCAAAAACTGTTAAAATCATGCCTGTTTTTGAATCTGTAACACGTAATAACATACATTCAGTTATGTTTCAAATATTGTAACAATTTCTAATGACAACAGAGTCGTTGGAGGAGAACATGTTTGCATTGGATAATCCAATAAATGAACTAAATCGATTATTGATTAAGTACGATTTAACTCCAAATCAGGCTAAAGTGTACCTATATCTTAGTAAAATTGGCATAAAAACTGCCTCTGAGATATCAAAATCACTTAAAATTCCAAGAACTGAGACATATCATTTACTTAGTACCTTACAGCAAAAAGGAATAATTTTTTCAGTTTTTGGTAAGCCTACAAAATTTAATGCAGTTGGCATTGATGAATCAATTGCAATTTTAGTTAACAATGAAAAAAATAGAATTAATGAGCTAGAGACAGGAAAAACAGACATTGTAAAATTATGGAAGACAATTCCAAAATATATTGGAAGCAAGGACAAATCTGAAGATAATAAATTCCAAACATTGCAGGGACGAAATTCTATTTTAGTAAAATTAGAACAGCTTGTAAAAGATTCTACAGAAAACATACTTGTTTTAGGAACAGAGTCTGATTTTAAAAGATTTTATCATACAAATTTTATTGATTTACTCAAAAAAACAAAATCTGAATTAAAAATTCTTACAGACTCTCCAAATAAGAGTTTACATGTTTTTGAAGAACTATCTCATAAATATATTAAAAAACTAGATGATAAAAATAGAGAAGACTTTTGCTTTATAATTAAAGATGACAATGAAGTATTATTCTTTATCAGTAATTCAGAAGTCAAAGACATGACTGCAATTTGGACAGATTCTAAAACATTTGTAACTACACTGCGTTCATTATTTAGTTTGATTTGGAAAAAAGCTCATAATTTAGATGAAACCGATTTGGAATCTTTATTGGGTTCTGATATGACTTATGAGCATAGATTACGTGAGATTGAACAGGAAAAAATGATTTTAAATCACTTACAAAAGCATTTTAAGTTGTCTGAAAAAATCCCTGGAGATAAAAAATGAAATTCAGAACAAATATTGAAAAAAACGATAAAGATTCTAAAGAATTGAATGTCTTGATAATTGATGATAATGAACAGATTACAAAAATGCTAACTACCTTTTTGGAATTAAATAACCATAAATGTATCGTAGCAAATGATGGAAAACAGGGGTTGGCATTAATCCAGGAGAATCACTATGATGTGATTTTATTGGATTTAGCAATGCCTGAATTTGATGGATATGCAGTAATTGAATCTCTAGAAAGCAAGGGTATGCTCAAAAATAACAAGATAATTGTATTTACTGCTTCTACCATTACCCAAGAAGGATTAGATGAATTAGTCAATCGCGGTGTTTCTTCTTATATCTTAAAACCTATTGACATTGATTTGTTGTTATCAAAAATCATTCAATCAGCTACCTCCTGATTGGAGGTATGTCTCATAATGATTCCAATTAAATACATTTTATTTCTAGTTTCAGGTGTATCTAGTTTTATTATATTTTACATGGGATTAGTAAATTATATCACTGCAATTGATGGTGTCACTGGAATTATTTTATTAATATTTGCAACTGCTGTATCCGCAGGCACATTACTTAGCACTACATACATTTCAAAAAGCATTACAAAACCAATTGAAAAGCTTGCAGAAAATATGACTGAGTTTTCTAAAACTAACAAGATAATAAATAAAAAACCAATTAACACAAACATTAAAGAAATCTATGAATTAAACACGAATTTTGAAAGTATGGGTAAAAAAGTTGAAGAAACTATATCTATGCAAAACGAGTATGTTGAAAAATTAAAACATATTGATAAAAAAAAGGTAGAGTTTTCATCAATGGTGTCTCATGAACTCAAAACTCCTCTAGTTCCAATACTGGGTTATGTTCAAATGCTGCAAAAACAAGAATTAATGGGACCCTTAAATAATCAACAATTGGATGCAATAAATGAAATTTATTCATCTGCTTTAAAATTACAAAAACTAGTTGGCGATATTCTGACAACTCAAAAATTAGATCTAGGAAAATTGGTGTTTAATAATGAAAATATACAAATTTCTGAATTTTTGGATTTGATAATAAAGGATTTTACTCCAATAACACATCTGAAAAAAATTCAGCTAGTAAAAGAATACGATGCCAATGATATGCTTTTTAGTGATAGAGATCGAATTAACCAAGTTTTTTCTAATTTGATCAAAAATTCAATTGATTTTGTAGTTCCTGAGACTGGCCAAATTATAATTGGAGCAAAACTTGATAATCAATCCATGCAGTTTTTTGTTAAAGATAATGGCGTTGGAATCTCTATGGATAATCAAAAAGAGATTTTTAAGAAATTTTATCAAATTGATACTTCTACCAGTAGAAAAAGAGATGGAAGTGGATTGGGATTGGCAATTTGTAAGGGAATTATAGAAGGTTTAGGTGGCAAAATATGGGTAGAAAGCAAAGAAAACATAGGAACCACATTTTATTTTACAATCCCAATTCATTCTATGAGTAAATAATTTAGTCAATAAATTATTATTTTCGTTGAAATTAATTATAATTTAGAAATTTCATCTAACACGATAGGATTTTCTAACGATGATAAATCACCTAATTCAATTCCCAATAATTTTGATTTTAGTAATCGTCGCATAACTTTTCCAGTTCGTGTCTTTGGAAGTTCTGATATGTTGAATATGTATTTTGGACGTGCAATCTTGCCAATTTTTTCAGAAATATAGTCCGATAATTCCTTTTCTAATTTTTGTTCTAATTTGTTTTCAACTACAAAAAAAACTACAATTGCTTCTCCAGTAATGTCATCTGGAATTGAAATTGATGCCGCATCTGAAATTTTAGAATGTGATATTACAACTTCTTCAATTTCAGCAGTACTCATTCTATGACCTGATACGTTAATGACATCATCTGATCTTCCTTTCATATACCACAAGCCATCATTATCTACATAGACATAATCTCCATGAAACCAAACATTTTCAAATTGTGACCAATAAGTTTGTAGATAACGAGAATCATCATTTAACAATCCTTTTGTCATTGCAGGCCAAGGGGATTTTATGACCAAGTATCCATTTTTTTGTCGAATAGACATTCCATTATCATCAAACACATCAAGATTCATCCCAGGACATGGAATTCCAACAGTTGATGGTTTTAATTTAATTCCTGGAAATACTGATAACATCGCACCACCAATTTCAGTTCCTCCTGATAAATTCATGATAGGTATTTTTTTATTTCCTACATTTTCAAATAACCACCACCAAGAATCTTCATCAAGTGGCTCTCCTGTAGTTGGTATGTTTTTTATTTTTTCATATGAATGAAGTTTCAATGGCTCAATGTTATTTTTTTTAAATAATCTTACTGCAGTTGGTGAAATCCCAAAAATTGTAGCATTATGATGGTATAGCATATCCCAAATTCTTTCAAAATTGGGATAGTTTAGTGCACCGTCATAAAGTACTGCACTTGCTCCTCTTAGCAAAAGACCATAAACATTCCATACAAGTCCTGTAATCCATCCTATATCTGCAGGCCATAAAATCACATCCTCTTTATCCATATCAATTAAGAACGCTGCCTGATAGCCTGCAAAAACTGAAAATCCTCCATGTGTATGAATAACACCTTTTGGTTTTCCGGTTGTTCCAGAAGTATACAAAATAAACAAATGGTCTTCAGAATTGGTAATTTCAGTATCGCATTTGGTACTCTGGTCAGATACCAAATTATTATAAAAAATACATTGTTTTGATTCTTTATAATCATCAATTCCTTTGTATTGTGTTACGATTATTTTTTCTATGTCTGTGTTCTTTATTACATTATCGACAATTTGTTTTTGAGAGATTGGTTTACCATTTCTTTGAAATCCATCACAAACAAATAGAATTTTTGCTTTGCAATCTTTTAATCTAATTTGTAATGATTTTGAACTGTATCCAGAAAAAATTACTGTTTGAATTGCACCAATTTTAGCAGAAGCCATAATTGCAATTATTGCCTCTTCGATCATTGGAAGAAATATTGCAATTACATCCCCTTTTTTGATTTTTAATTGTTTAAGGGCGTTTGCTAGTTTGTTTACTTTTTGATTTAATTCCAAATATGTAATGCTTGAAGCAATTCCATCTTCTGAAACAAATGTATATGCTATTTTATTTGGTGTGAGATTGCTAAATCTTTCAACTGATGACTTGTAGATATTGGTATATCCGTTTACAAACCATTTTGCCCATTGAATCCCTTCTGAAGTATCTAAAATTTTGGTATATGGCTTATCCCAAATAATCCCTATTTCTTTGCTAACTTCTTGCCAAAACCATTCCAAATTTTGATTTGCTTTGATGGATAATTGGTTAATATCTGAAATGTCAAATTTGTTCATGAATTTGTAAATATTTGATTTAATAATTTGATTTTTTGTAGGTATGAACTCAAAATCAGACAAGTTACTACTTCAAGAAACTAATTGAGGTAAAAAGATTTTTGAAATCATGATATATCAATCCCAAGTCTTCTTGCACATGCAATTGCAGATTTGCCCTCCTCTTTGGTAATTCTGGCTTTTTCAAATTTTTCTGTCCATTCTGTTTTTGTATTCATAGTGTTTTCTTTGTAATACTCTCGTAAAATTTTTCCAATTTGTACATCTAATCTGTATTTTGTTGCCTCATTCATGCCTACTTGTAGTATGGTAGAGTCCGAGTTTGCTAGTATTTTGATAAATTCTATATCTTCTAAAGACAAATTGACCATACTGCTAAATCATCTTTTTTAATAAATCCAAAGTTAGTTTAGGATCTGCCTTTCCTTTTGTTTTTTGCATGACTTTTCCTACCAAAAAATTAATTGTTTGAGGATTTGATTTTGCTTGCTCTACAGCTAAAGGTTCTTCAGATATTGTTAATTCAATAATTTTAGATAATTCAGATTCAGTTGTTATATTTCCTAAATCTAGCTTAGTTATGATATCTGATAAACTACCCCCCATTTTTACAATCTCATATAATGCATTTTTAGCAGAATTTCGTGTAATTTTACCTGATTGTATGGAATCTGCTATTTCTTTGAGATGAGATGGTTTTAATTTTGAATCTGCTCGCTTTTCTCTAGTATCAACCAGTCCCATCAAGTCCGTTGTGATTATATTTGCAACTTCTTTGGCATTTTCTTTTGTATGCGCATTTTCAAATAAGTTTGAATAAAATTTGTCAGACGAAAGAACTTCTGCAACTTGCGTTGGAATGTTGTATTTTGTAATATAGCGTTGTTTTTTAGAACTAATACTTTCAGGCATTTCTGTTTTTAATTTTTCCTTTGTCTCTTCATTGATTTTTATCCATGGAATATCTCCTTCTAAAAAATATCTGTAATCCAAATCTTCTTCTTTTGATCTTGATGATACAGTAATCTTTCTTTTATCATCCCAATGACGTGTCTCTTGAATAATTGGAATATCTCGTGAATGAAGGCTTTGCTGACGTGTAATTTCAAAATGAACAGCTTTTTCTAAATCATGAAATGATCCTATGTTTTTTATTTCAACTTTATTTCCACCTTCTATTGACACATTGGCGTCTGCTCTCATTGCACCTTCTAAACTAGGATCTGAAACATCTAAATTTTCTAACAAGTCTGATAAAATATTTAAAAATTCTCTTACTTCTTTTGGATTCTCAAAGTCAGGCTCCGTCACAATTTCTACTAATGGTGTCCCTGCGCGGTTATAATCTACAAGCGTTATTTGATTTTTTTCAGAGCTTCCTTCATAAATTAATCTTCCAGGATCTTCTTCCAGCTGAATTCGAGTTATTCGAATTTTCTTTTCTCCAACCATTAGAGTTCCAGTACCTCCTACGGTGGTATCTCCGTAAACGTTTAGTTGTGTTATTTGGAAATTCTTTGGTAAATCTGGATAAAAATAATTTTTCCTAAAAAATGCAATTTTTTCTGGAGTATTGCAATTTAATGCCATTGCAATCATTGTAGCTTTTTCTACTGCTTTTTGATTTAGTCTTGGAAGACTACCTGGCAATCCCATACAAATTGGACAAATGTTGGTGTTTGGTTCAAATTCTCTATAGTTTGCTTTACATGTACAAAATAATTTACTTTCTAATTTTGTAAGTTGGCAGTGAATCTCTAGCCCTATTTTTGTCAAATTGGTACCTCTGGTAATTTTACCGTTTTTTCTAATGCGTGTGCCGCTTGCAGTAATAATTTATCATCCATTGAATTTGCAATGAGCTGGATTCCTATTGGTAGTCCATGGGATATTGCAAATGGGATTGATATTGCTGGCTTTCCAGTAAGATTGGCAGTCACAGTATTGATATCTACAAGAAATAATGCAACAGGATCATCTATTTTTTCACCGATTTTAAATGGCAGTATTGGAACTGTTGGTGCAATCAATAGATCAAATTTTTTAAATGCATCATTAATCTGTCGTGTCAGTTTATTTTTTACTTTGAGTGCTTTTAGAAAATATTTTCCAGCATGACCTGCAGATGGAACAAATCCTCCAAGAATCATTCTTCTTGTTACCTCTGGACCTAGCTTTTTTCTTGCTTTTTCGATATATGAATTAAATTCGTATCCTTCAACAGAAAAATCATAACCATATCTTAGATTGTCGTATCTTGCAAGATTACTTCCTGCCTCAGTAGCTGTAATTGTATAATATGCTGCAACTGAATACTTTACCATGTCTAAAGACATCTCTTCGCATTTTGCTCCTAACCCTTCTAATTTTGAAATCGCATCTTTTGTTGCAGAAAGCACAGCTGGATCAATTCCATCCCCTATCATCTCTTTGATTATACCTATCTTTTTGCCTTCTATTCCAGAATCAATATTTTTAAGATAATCTTCACCATGATTATCCACAGTTGTATCATCATTAGAATCAATTCCTGAAATAAGATTTAACATGAATGCTGTATCCTCAACTGTTCTAGTTAGAGGTCCAATCTGCTCGATGCTGTTTGCATAAGAGATTAACCCATATCTGCTAATCAACCCATAAGTTGGTTTGTATCCTACAGTTGAACAAAAACTAGCAGGGTTTCTAACTGAACCCCCAGTATCAGAACCTAATGAAGCAACACATTCAAAAGCACTAACCGATACGGCACTACCTCCTGAAGAACCTCCTGGAACATAATCTGTATTCCATGGATTTCTACTTGGACCATATGCACTAAATTCTGTAGTGAGACCCATTGCAAATTCATCAAGATTTACTTTTCCGACAAAAATTGCATCTTGTTGTTTTAGTTTAGTGATTACTGTTGCATCATAAGGGGCAACAAAATTTTCAAGCATCTTTGATGCACATGTTGTTTTTGTATCTTTGATGCAAATGTTGTCTTTAATTGAAATGGGCATGCCAAAACATTTTCCTATTTTTTGACCTAATTTTATTTTCTTGTCTATTTCTTTTGCTTGTTTTAATGCATTATCATTTAATGATAAAAATGCATGCAGTTTCTCCTCTACCTTTTGTATTTGCTCTAATGTTTTTGCCATGAATTCTTCTGCTGATAAATTTCCAGATTTTACTTCTCTAGTAAATTGCAGAGCTGAAATTTTAATGTCCAATTAAACCATCTTTGGAGCTCTTACATAGGTTCCCTTATAGTGATTAAGTTTTTCAATAAGTTTTTCATTATATGGGATGTATTTGTCTTCTCTCAAGTTAGTAATTGGAATTTCTCTAAAAATTATTTCCTCAGATTCAACACCTGCAGAATCTAAAATATCAAAATATCCTAACATTTTATCCACTCTTTCATAAATGGATGGATCAATTAATTCGATTTTCATTAGTTTTGCAACATGCTGTATTTCTTTTTGAGTTACCATTTTCAAATCATCTATGGTGTTAATCTGTCTACATCTCTCGGATAAAATGTAACATCTCGAATATTTTCCGTGCCTGTAAGTGCCATGATTAATCGTTCTAATCCTATACCGCATCCAGCATGAGGGGGTACTCCGTAATCAAATGCTCCTAAATGATATTCAAATGCATCTGTTTTCATCCCTTTGTTTTTCATTCTTTCTTCAAGTTCATATCGTTTCTCAATTCTGGTGCTCCCTGATGATAATTCCAAATCCCCAAACATCAAGTCAAATGATTCTGAAATTTTTGGATTTGTCTTACTGTCTTTTACGTAAAATGGTTTAGGACCTAATGGCCAATCTTTTATGAAATAAAATCCCTCAACACCAATCTTTTTGAGATTTGAAGGATACAAGTCATCACCCCATTCTGTTTTTGCACCTACCTTTTGCATTTTTTCTACCAATTCATCATAAGAATACCGTGGAATGTGTTCAGGTATAGGTGGAACAATAAATTCTGAATCAGAATTAGTTTTTACATATTCATTAACTGTCTTTATTGATATTTTTATGATCTCCTCAATTCTATCCATCACATCATTATAGTCCACAAAAGATTCCTCCAAATCAATTGATATGGCCTCTGCCAAATGGCGATTAGTTCTTGAAGGTTCTGCTCTAAAAATAGGTGCAATCTCAAATACCTTTTCAAAACTCATAGTCAATTGCTCTTTGTACAATTGAGGGCTTTGAGCTAAAAATGCTTCTTTATTGTAATAAAATATTGGAAACAATGCAGCTCCCCCTTCTGTTGCAGTAGCTATCATTTTTGGAGTATTGATTTCTGTGAATTTTTGTTGGTAAAAATAATCTCTAATTGCTTTTAGAACTAGACTTCTTACATTAAAAATATGTTGTAATGGTTTACGTCTAAGATCAATTGGACGTACTTCTAATCTTGTATCTATGTTTTTTACTGTTTTTGCTAAAGGCTCAAATGGTGGAATTTTTTCAACATCTGAAAATACTCTGAGTTCAGTTGGTATGATTTCAAATCCTGTTGGTGCTTTTTCTGATGATTTTACTTTGCCTATGACTGCAATAGATGAATGTGCTTTTAAAACAGATATTTTTTCTCGTACATCATCAGGACAGTCTCCCTTTTTAGCAACAACTGGAATGTCTCCATTTTTATCCCTTATTGTTGCAAAACTAATATTTCCATGTCCTCTGACTGTTAAAACCCATCCCATTACAATTACCTCATTTCCATCCATTGATGAATTCAATTCATCAGAATAATGTGATCTACGCAGTGATCCTAACTCTGTTTTTATCATAATTTACTGAATTTCAGTCATATGGTGTAATTAATTTTTGGGAAATGATTGTTTTCCTAAATACTAGTAAAACCACTACAATATCATGAACTGTCATCAAAAAAGCGAATCTCATGTATGGAGATATTCAAAATACACAAAAATGCGTAGATGTGTAAAATGTAAATCCAGAATTCCTATCACTAAAGAAGAATTCATCCAGAAATGGGGCATAAATAAGGGCATAGTCAAATAGACTTTTTTCAAAGTTTTGATTATTATTGAAAATTAGAACTAGTTTTCTATTTGATTTACTGAATTTAATAAAAAAGTAACATTTATCATCAGAAAATATTTCAGTCTAAATTGTAATGGATTTGTTAATTGGATTGGTAGTAGCGATCTTTATAATAGCAGCTGTATTTGTGGGATATCACGCATCGCAGGAATCTCACGAAGAAATAGCTGAGGGTCATGACGAATCCATAGACCTGACAGTTTATCATGTGACTCAAATACGTTCCATGACATCTGCCTCTGATGAATTAATTGTATAGTTTTGAAAATATCTTGATTTTTAATTTACATTAAATTACTACTATGTTTATAACTCTATATGACATCTTTATCCAATAAAGAAAAACTTGTTGCTTTGATATCAAATGGAATTGCTGTATATTCTTTGTATCAGGAAAGACAGAGTCTTCCCAAAAATACAACAATGTATGATTTTATTTTAAAAGTTATCCCTGATGACATCAAGTCAGAGTTAAGCATAGAATTAATTGATGAGGTATTTCAATATGTGTCATCCGCACATAGTTCATAAAGTACAATGAATTAGACAATTCATCACATTGACGGCAATAGCAACATTGGGGTCTCATTGTTCTTTACAAGTACTAAAAGGTGCAAAAGATGAAGGTCTAAAAACAATTCTAGTTTGCGAGAAAAAACGAGAGAAACTATATCGTAGATTTCCATTTATTGATGAATTAATTTTGGTTGATAATTTTGTAGATGTGTTAGAACCTAGACACCAATCAATTTTAGAACAAAATGATGCCATCTTAATCCCGCATGGAACTTTAATTGCACAAATGAGTTCTGAACAAATCGAATCAATCAAGACTCCAATATTTGGAAATAAATGGATATTGAGATGGGAATCAGATAGAACTATGAAAGAAAAACTTATGCGAGAGGCAAAACTTCCTGTTCCAAAACCTGTATTGAATTCAAAAGATATTGACAAACTTGTAATTGTAAAAAGACAAGGTGCCGCTGGAGGTAAGGGCTATTTTTTAGCAGCAACTCCTGACGATTATGATAAAAAACGAAACCAGTTAATTTCACAAGGAATTATCTCTAATGATGAGACACTTTACATTCAAGAATATGCCGCAGGAGTTTTGGCATACCTGCAGTTTTTTTACTCTCCATTAAAAGAAGAATTGGAATTTTTTGGAGCTGATCAAAGACATGAATCAGACATAGAAGGTATGGCCAGAATCCCTTCTGAGCAACAACTCAAAAGCAACAAGGTCCCATCATTTAATGTGATAGGAAATAGTCCCATAGTATTAAGAGAATCATTACTAGATGAGGCATATACTATGGGTGAAAATTTTGTAGAGGCATCTAAAAGAATTGTATCTCCTGGAATGAACGGTCCTTTTTGTATAGAAGGAGTTTATGATGAGAATGCAAAATTCACATCATTTGAATTTTCAGCTAGAATAGTGGCTGGGACAAACATCTACATGGATGGTTCTCCATATTACTCGTTATTGTTTAACGAATCTATGAGTATGGGTAGAAGAATAGCACGTGAAATAAAAACTGCAAAAGATACTAATCAATTGGATAAAATTACAACTTAAAAAAAGGTGTTTTTACCTTTGTAAAAATTATAATTGATGAAATCATAATTACCAATCCGAAAATCACACTAAATGGAAATTCTGGAATCACATGAGTTCCGATAATTTCAACTTCTTCTGAACCGATTGGTACAAAGAACTCAAATGTGGAACTATTTGAGTTTGATGTGATTTTATAATCTACTTCTTGACTATCCACCAAAATCACAAATTCGTTATTTTGAGCATCAATCAATTCATGTTCCAAATCAATAATAAATTGTGAATCATGAGTATTCTCCAAGCCTATAAGGAGGGATTTTGATTCAGGATCAATATCCATCGCAATGATGTTTGAATTTACAACATAGTGTATTGAATATGTGTGTTGATCTACTGTCAATATGTATTCTGAAGAATCTGGATATGTTTGAGTTTGTGCAAAAACTGTAGCGTTGAAAATTAAAAAAGGTAAAAGAAAAAACAAATAATTCATTATTTCAGAATAATTTGATTAATTATTATTGCTTTCTTCTATCCCGCAATTAATGCACATTTTCTTGTCTTGTATGGCAAAATATGAAAAACTGTGAATGAATCCAATTTTACAACTCATAATACTATCAAAATAACATGTGATTAGAACTACTAGAGTCAAAAAAAACATCGATCAGAGGCCAATTCTTTCAAAATAGATGAACTTTGAATAATTTTAGTATGATATATTACAAATCATCTCCAGATAATCTGGAATAGGCTGCCACGAATTTGGCCACCGTTTTACGTAAATTTTCATAAGGCATGGCCATATTGAAAATTTTAGAGTTTCCCTCAGGAAATCCAATTGCAATTACAGTGATCCCTTTCTTTCTTGCTTCCATAACTGCTTCTTCCATGTCTTTGGTATTACCCATAGTTCCAACCTGTTGACCGTCCGTTACTAGGAAAATGTATCTTCTTTCGATATTTTCTCTTTCTAGTATTCGAGTACATAGTTTTACTGCATCGCCAATAAATGATAATCCAGTAATTTCTATTCCACCTATTCTTGCTCTTGATGTCTGATCATATTTTTCGTAATGGTCTTTTACTATTCTAAAATTATTGTTAAAAGTAAAAAATCCCCACTTTCCATTTTTTGAGTTTACCTCATTTGCTGCCTCCCCTAACGATATTGCAAATTTTTTCATTTCATCAAATTTTAGTCTCATGCTGGAACTTGTGTCTAAAACTATTGCCCATTCTTCTTCTATTCTTCTATAGTCATCTTGTTCAAAAATCTGAATACTGTTATTTTGAGCTGCCACTGCTTGTATAGCTGCTTGCATTTGCAATAATCCCATATCTTCTGGAACCCCATCATCCATCACGTTAGGAATTAATTTGATCTGACTACTCAATTTTTTCAAAAACATATGTGTGGCATTTTTCAACCTTAGATATTCCCCAATGTTTTCTGGGGCAAATTCAATTTTATCAAAATTAAGATCTTGAGTCAATCCTCCATATCTTTTTCTCACTTTTGCTCTACGTTTTAATTGTTCAAACCATATTCCGATAAAGTTTTGTACATTTTTTTCAACTAATCCTTCTGGTGTTATCATGATATTTTGCTTCCATGATATGTTTTTTTGATTAAAATAATGATCTGCGTATGGAAGATTTTCAACTAGTATGTTATTTTGATTTTCATATAATACATCAGCAATCTCTAATATTTTTCCATTCTTTTCTTGATTTAATTCAATAATGTCGTTTTGGATTTTTTGCATATCTATATTTTTTATATTAAAATATTCTGTAAATTTTTTCTTTGCATATTCTGGTTTTTTAATATTATCTTTCTGATTCAATACTTCAAAAACTTCATTAATTTTTTTAATATCTTGATAGTATTCTGGAAATGATTTATTTAAAAAATCATTTACTTTGATATCCTCTATAAATTCAATTATTTTGTATGCCTTTTGTTTGTCTTTTCTCTTTATCCAATTTTTGTATATGTTAAAATCAGTGACTTTTGCATGCCCGGCCATATGACATACGGTTGCAAAAAATAAATTCCAAATCGTTTCTTGTCCTGTTTCATAATCTGAAAAAATTATTCCTTCAAAAATATTCTTTCCACTGACCATCCTTGGTAATGGAATATATGCTATAGTTCTTGGCAAGTATTCCATCTTTGGGAAATTAATAGATTCTAAAAAAAAGACGTCTACATCAGTTGGCTTTTTTTCACATATGTCAAAAAAAATTTGATGTGCTACATCCTCTACTGTTTCTTTCATTTAATCACACTTTGCGATTTCGTTGTGCTACTTTGCTTTCGATTACTTTTTTAATTATTTGTCTTACCTCGTCTTGTACCTCTGGGTCATCACTAGTCATTGGAACCAAAGTTTCATCTCCGCCAGTTGGAATATCAACTCCATCTGAACAAATCTTTGCCCAATTAACTAAATCTCCTACTGATGGACCGTAAGGAAGATCACCCATCTTGTATTCTTGCCTTAATTTAGCACCAATCCTTACAATTATTTCTGCATCTTCTAAAGATATACCTCCTCTCTCAGAAACCATCTTGAATTCTTTTTCATCTATGTTATCTCCTACACTCATGTAATCGAAATTCAACCATACACTCATTCTCCTTCTCATAGCTGCGTTGATTGGTTTTGTACCTGCAAATTCTGATGATACTGGGTTCATACTAATTATCATATACGCATGTTTGTGTCTGTGAATAATTTCACTATCTTTTTCTGTAAGTACCATGTGCCCTCTTTGATCCAACAAAGGGTTCAATTTTGTTGCAACGTCTTGCTTCATCATGTTTGCCTCATCAAGATATAATATTCCGCCTTTTCTACACCATCCTGTAATTAATCCGTCAATCCAGTTTTCTTTTCCTAATCCGACATATCTTCCAAAAAGATCAAAAACAGATGTTGCTAAACCACAGTTAATTTCCCACATTGGAAGTCCAGCTAATTCAGCTACTAAATATACGATATGTGTTTTTCCAGTTCCACTGGGTCCAATTAATGCACACTGCTTGAAAAATTTTAACGCTCTTCCAATTCTCTCTACATAATGCTCACCATTATCTAAATACGGAGGAGTGTCTTTTGGTATCATATCGTCCATCTCTGGTGGAAATATCATGTCTGAGGAATCCATGTATTTTTTAAAATCATACATTTTTGATAATTTGTGAGTGTCTTTTTTTATCTTAGAAATTGATACTGATAGGTTAACTTTGTCCGTATTTACCTTGGAATGATTCACTGAGGATATGATTCTTTTTTGCTCCATAGGCACAATATCTCTTAAATTACACGGTTAATGCTCTTATGTGTGTGTCAATATTACATACACATTGTTTAATGAATTCTGGAGGCTTTATTTATTAAATTGAACATAAATGTAGATCTAAACTCTATTTCCATGAGTAAAAATGATCCTAAAAATACGGTTTTTCATAAATATGATGTTGAAGCATCAATAGATGAGGTTGAAAATACCGAAACTCATTCTGTCTTTAAATATGGATTTACAATTCTATCTAATCCAAAAAACGTCCGTCTGGCTATTGAAGGCGTTACCAAAATATCTGGTGATTCAAAAGAACTTGACGATATCCTTAGTAAAGATGAAAATGATGTTCCAAAAATACTATCTGCAATTTATCAAGAATTATTTCCAACATTTTTCTTGCTTTCAAAAAGTCTCAATGTATCATGTCCTCCAATACAAATTGGTGGAATGGGTGCCGGTAACATTGAATCTGAAACCAATCCTGAAACTAACAACGTAATTGAAAATACCCCAGTAAATATTTCAGACGAGAATGCAAGTCCTGAAATGACTGTTGATGCTGAATTAGAAAATCCGGATATTACTCAACCTAATGTGTAATTATGATTTTATTAATACTGCCAATAGTGCAAACTAGAACTATATTCAAGGAGAAAAAATGAATAGAAACAACTTACAACGTTGTTTAATTAATAGACGTGCTATAGCAAATGTTGTTACTAGTGCTATCCTTTTATCTGCCGTAAGTATTATGGGAGTTGCAATGTTGGGATGGTCAAATACTAATTTGGCTATACAAAAACAAGCAATAGATGAATTATTTAATACTGAAATAAACAAAATAAATGAGGATCTTATATTTGATAATATTTGGTTCTCAACAACATGTCCTGGAAATTGCATAAACGTCACCATGACTAATGTAGGAACTTTGGGGTTAAATGTAACTGAGATGAAATTTGTTAATGGAACTACATTATTAGACTTGCAATATTTTTACTATACCGATGGTGGAATTGTACCGTTTGGTACTTTTTCATCAAATGCTACATACTCTTTTCCAATTAATTCTGGAGATAAAATCAACGTCGTCGTATTTACAGAAAGAGGCAATCAATTTACCACTCAGGTGATATATCCATGAGAACCCATAGAGGTCTAAGTGCAATAGTTGGAACCGTATTTCTTGTTGCAATAGTTATTGGTGCACTTTCATATGTCACATACAGCATGAATGTACTTGGAAATTTTTCTGAGTCATTAGTTACTGAGGAAAAAAGGCAGAAAGACAAACAAAGTGAGGCATTTGAAATAACATCTGTTAACATTACTCCTACTCTCAAACTAGACGGTGTTATATCAAATACAGGTCAAGTTCCTTTGGAAATAAAATCAATTTGGATTGAAGAAGTTGGTTCTCCGGATACCACTAAAAAATTTGATATTTCTAAAACAATTGCACCAGGTTACAGTTTTGATCTAAAAAACGTGATTGATTTTGATATGAATCCTACAACTGGTTACAAATTAAAGACTATTTCAAGCAGAGGTACAATACAAACATCCTTAATTAATTCTGTTGACTTTACTCCTCTTTATTTAACTGCGGACATATATCCTAAAACAGTTCCAACTACTTTTGATGCTACAATAGTGATGACTGTTGTAAATAATTCTACAAACAAAGCTCCCATTTTGAATTTGACACCAACTACATTTCCTGTTATAGATGACTCTTTGTGTTCCCCTACATGTACTGCAGACTGGGTATCTGGACCCACTCCTGCATATTATCCCATTCTTAAATCTGGAGAGAGTGCTACTTTTTCTTGGGTATATACGATTAGCGGTTCTAACGCAGATCAAATAACATTCGCTAATTCTCTTTCAAATGGGCTTCCTGGAAATACAGCTCAATCATCTGTTTATGTCCGGGATGTAGTATCATCACTTGAATCTGGTACAGCTCTTACATCTTTGGGACTTAATGAAGGACAAGGTGCAAAGGGTATATTGATTTTACATGATGAAACTTTTGACACTCCTGATACTTCCTATCAAATGTCTCCTACCACTGCAGATATTGGCGGTGATTACATTAATCTAAGCAATGAAATTCCAAACTTTTTTCTTCAAAATTCTTCTGAATCAATTACAATTCCAACCGGAACTTGGACGGCATCCATTAGATATCATCATCAATACTTACCTGATTCCTTAGTTCTTACTGGAAATAGTCAAGTAGATTCAATATATCATCTAAATGATAATCTTGATACTGAACCTGATTCTAGCGGTAACAATAATCCGCTTGATAGGTGTAATGACGGACCAGCGTCATCCAACAGAGTTCAATACCAGACAGGCAATTCTAATCCAACAGCAACTGCAACATTTAGCCCAACTCCAACAGTAGGAAATCTTTTGATCGCAACATCTGTTACCCGAACAGGTAGTTCTGGCAGTACTAATGCTGCAATCAATGGAGAATATGTCAATGTTGGTTCGACAACTTCAGATGGATGGACAAAGATAGTTCAGAATTATTACTATACAAGCTCCACTCAAAGAGGAATGGCAATGTGGTATAAAATAGCAGGTGCAAGTGAACCAACAGTAGTTACAAGTAGATGGGATAATGGTGCAACAACTACTAATCTAATGATTCAGGAATTTTCTGTATCTCAAGGAGGCTCTTTTACATATGATGTTTCATCTAGTAGTAACTCTGGATCCAGCTCTGGAACATCTCGCACTACTGGTGCTACTGCATCAACATCGACTGCAAATAATTTAATAGTTACAGCTTTATTGACACGAGATTCAAACACATTTGGTTCGTGGACAAATGGTATTGGAAATAATATTAATTATAATGTTAATAATATGGACTTGGATTCAGGTTTTAAAACCGACAGTGTACAAGGTCCTAAAGAAAGCACTGCAAGTTGGACTACTTCTAGAGTAAATACAGCTGTGATAGCTGTTTTTTCTCTTGGTGATAGTGGACAAAATGCGCCACTTTTTGTTTCAACTGATGGACCTGATAATTCGCCTCATTATGAGTTTGATGGTAATGACTGTTTTGACAGTCTGAATGTTGCAGATAATAGTAATCAAGATATCGATAGAGCGCCTTCTACCACCTCTGTTTGGTTTAGGGCTAATAATTTATCCGCATTAAGATCAACATTATTTTATGTTGAAGATGGCGAGGCTGATCCTAACAAGGATTATTATCGAATCTCCCTTGGAGATGGAACATCCGGAAACGAAGGAAGAGTAGTTTTTGATTTTGATACGGATGGTTCTCATCTAGTAAAATGTATGAGTCCATTGGATTATGATGATAATTTGTGGCATCAAATCATCGCTGTGAGGGATGGTGATCGAAGCTGTAAATTATACATAGATGGGAATACCACTCCCGTAGATACGGATTCCACAACCGGTGGTAGTAATGATATTGATGTTAAAGATGGCAATGAAAAAATCCACATTGGGTATGACGGTATAGATGATTATTTTATTGGTGATATTGATCAAGTCTTTCATTGGAATGATTTGGGTCTAGGCGAATCACCAACATCATCATCTGTGATATCTGACTTCTATAATGCTCGATATGGACTTACTTCGTCTTTAGTTGATTTTAGTATATACAAAACAACTCAATCTGGAGTAAACATAGAACCACCTATCGTTCAGTCAACAGATCACGCAATAGCGTTTGGAGATGCTAAAGATATCCCTCTTTCTAATGAATATGGCGATGATGGACTTTGGAGACATATGAATTTCACAAATCTAAGTATCCCAGAAGTTACTCTAGATCCAGGTCAGCGATTAAATTTTACAATTAATTTTAAGAATGGATTGGATCCATTTTTGAGAATTGATGATAATTCTATGACTTCTAGTCCATTTGCCTCATTTATTCAAGTTCCAGAACCACTAACTGAATTTGCGTCATACTATACATATGATAATGACAACATTTTATTGATTATTGCTTATAATAGCGGTCCTCAAGGCAGTTGGTTTCAATATCAGGGAACTAGAGCTGTATTTGAAAATTTAAGTTCTGGTCCATCATATGCTGGACTTTTATGCTCTGTTAATTCTACCATGCCTGCAATTCTGCATTCGGATACTGGTAATAACAAATGTCGTATTGGTGGTTCCAATGCAGCTTACATGGTTGATGAAGATCGAGATAGTCTATTTATTCCAGTTGATAATCTTGCATATCTGTATTTCTGGGAGATTCAAGACAGACCAGATCAAAATGATGCTCAGGGTAATGTGATTCAAGCAGGAACATATCATTTGTATGTTTTTATTAATGGATATGATGAAACTGGAAAGTCTTTTCTAAGGCAAATAGATGTTGGCAGAGTTGACGTATTTGATTAACATCAATCAAACACTTGGTTATTCTTATCTTTTACAGTAGTTTTTGAATTATGTTATATCAAATGAGTGAGAAATTTGAAGGTATTTTAGACGTTTAAGATAGAACATAACAAATATCTGAGCCTGAATAATAGTTCTGTAACATTAGAATACATACAACTTTTAATGTAATTTTCACCTACAAGAAGGCATATGCAGTCTGCCGAATCTACTGATTCTAATAATCCCACAGTAGATGTTGAGCAAAATTCCTCTGTACTAACTGCATCCGTATCTAATCCTGATCCTATTGCATCTGGAGCAAGTACGTTGGCTCAGCTAAATACCTTGATTGAAGAGTCAATGCAAATCTATGAACTGGAAGATCAAAAAACAAACATTATAGATGACTTGCATAATGCATTAAAAATAATTACAGAATTTCTAAGTTTTTCAGTAAATGTTCACCCTCAAATATTTAATCTTCCATCAGATAGCAACATTGTTTTGTTACCTAATTTGGATTTAATCATAAAGTTATCAAATGGTAAAACAGAAACTAAAAAGTTTTCAGATTATCCACCTGAAACAATCACACAAATAATTGAATATGTTACTCCACAGTTAATTGGATTGATTCAAACACAAAAAGCATATCTTACAGAAAAAATTACTTTCTTAAGAACAGCTACAAAACAATTAAACACACTTTCTCAACTAAAAGAAAACCTGCCAAATATGCTACCTTCAACGGAGAACACTGAAAACGTTGTATAAACTGATTAGAAAATACAAGACAGTTAACGCTCTAAAATCAAATCTTGAAAAAGAGATAGAAGAAGTAGAACAAATCATAACTGAATATTCTAATATTTTGGGTGAAAAAATTAGAACAAATGAAGAACTTTCAAAAGATGATCCTGAATTTTTAGAATTAAAGTCAAAATTAGAAGGTACTCCAACTGATAAAAAGAAATCTGATGATAAGCCAACTGATTCTAAAAATGATTCTAAAAACAATAAAAAAACTCCAGATAAAAAAACTCAGGAAAAACCAAAAAAATCATCTAAAAAAGATAGCCCAAATTGGTACAATCTTGATCAAATTATGATATACAATGGAATTGGACTAAAAGGAGAACTCGAATTATATTTTAAGGCAATTGATGAATTAAAGTCAAAACAAGAAAATCTGGAAAGAACATTATCTGCATTAAAAAACATCATGGAAAAAGGCCTCAAAGAAGATATGGCCTGTATTGTTTTTCTAGGCTCAAGCGGTCCACTCCAGATATCATTTATCAAATCAAATGATATTAGGAAGAATTTTTCCTTCAAATCGATCTATTCTGGAAATGCAATTTCGCAAGAAAATTTACTAAAAATAGGCATATAGTGAACAATTATGATGAAAAATCACTTGTTTTATAATAATTTCCTATATAAAGAAAGTAAGAAATCCGATCGATCCGATCAAAAGTTCTTAGCTATACCACAATATAGTCTAGTCCTTTCTTATTGAGGATCCAGAAAAACATGACAGCAGAAACACAAACTTCAATATTTGATTCTACACCTGACACCCAATTGTATGAGTACAAATTGTCAATTGATAAAGTTCAAGCAGAACTCTTACAATATGGTTTGACATCAAATCAAAGTAAGGTATTCATTTATCTTGGAAAATATGGTGCAAAGACAGCACCTGAAGTATGCAAGGCACTTAAATTACCCAGAACTGAAACATATCATTTGCTATCAGCATTACAAAACAAAGGAATTGTTTCTGCAACATTTCAACATCCGATTCAATTTACAGCATCTCCACTAAACAAAGCAATATGGATTTTAGTAAACGCTGAAAAAGAACGAGTCAAATCTTTAGAGCACATGGAAAAAGGATTATCTGAATTATGGGATAATATCCCTACTTTTGACTCATTACATGATGAGGTTGAAGAAAAATTCCAAATGCTACAAGGTGCAAATCAAATTCAATCAAAAATTACTGAAATGACTGATAACTTTAAAGATGAATTTTTAATCCTTGGTTCTGAAAAAGATTATATCAAATTATATCATGGTGAGTTTTTAGAATCCTTTGTAAAGTCAAAACAACAGTTTAGATTGTTAAGTGCATGTTCAGATAAAACCACCTACATATTTGATAATCTGGAAAGAAAAAATATCAAAAAACTAGATAAGGACATTCAAAATCATCTGTGCTTTATTCTAAAAGATGATTCGGAATTACTATTCTTTACCAAAAATGCAAACTCTACAACAGAGCCATTTGCAATGTGGACTAATTCAAAATCTCTAGTATATTCAATGAAATTACTCTTTGAATCTCTTTGGACAAATTCAAAGAACATTCATTTGTAATAGTTTGTATTGATTTTATTTGTTAGAATCAAACTAGTCTCTCTCTTTATATAGAAAATTCAATCCTATCCATTTGTAGATATGGATTCAACTTATTCCAAAGTCAAAACAGGTATTCCTGGACTAGATTCTATAATTTCTGGCGGATTAAAAAAAGATAGATCAATAATAATTTCAGGCCCACCAGGTAGTGGAAAAACAACATTTGGATTACAATTCCTGTATTCTGGCGCACGTGACTTTGACGAGCCAGGCGTATACATAACAATGTCACAAAATATCGACGAGATAAAAAATGACTGCAAATCATTTGGTTGGGATTTTGATGATTTGATAAGCAAAGACAAAATTATGATGATTGATGCAAGACCGTTTAAGATTCAGGATGAGTTGATTGGCAAAGATGATTCCCTGTACCGAGGAGAACAGATGCCATTTGAGCATTTGACAAAATTATTG
>JAGXTE010000057.1 GCA_018334095.1 Nitrosarchaeum sp. | reverse complement strand
TCTCTGAAATCATCACTTGTGATTTTTATCTTTTGAAGAATTTCAGATGAAATTTTTTCTTCATCAAGATCAATATCTGGAAGAAGTCTTCGAAGAGATCTCATTGCAGCTTCTTTTGATAATACTTCTAAATCAGCTCCTACAAATCCATGTGTAATTTTTGAAATTTGTTTAAGATCTACTTTTTCATCAATTGGCATTCCACGTGTATGAATTGAGAGAATGTCAAACCTGCCTTCAGTATCTGGAATTCCAATTTCTATCTCTCTATCAAATCTACCTGGTCTTCTAAGTGCTGGATCTATAGAATCTGGTCTGTTAGTAGCTGCAATAACTACTACTTTTCCTCTAGATTTCATTCCATCCATTAATGTCAATAGTTGTGAAACTATTCTTTTCTCAACTTCTCCAGACACTTCATCCCTTTTTGGAGCAATAGAATCAATTTCATCTATGAAAATTATACTAGGTGCATTTTCCTCAGCCTGTGAGAAAATTTCTCTAATTTTTTCCTCACTTTCTCCATAATATTTTCCCATGATCTCAGGACCACTTAGTGAGATGAAATGAGCGTTTGTTTCTCCAGCTACGGCTTTTGCAAGTAAAGTCTTTCCTGTTCCAGGTGGACCGTATAGCAACACACCTTTTGGTGCTTCTACGCCTATTTTTTCAAATAATTCAGGATGTCTCATTGGCAATTCTACCATTTCACGAATTTTTCTAACTTCGTTTTTTAAACCGCCTAATTCATCATAAGTTATTCTTGGAACATTAGTATCAACTGCTTTTGTCATCGACCCAAGTTTGAATATTGTACTTTCTGTTACAATTACTGGTTTTGATGGTTTTGTACTAGTTACAATAAATTGAATTTTTCCTCCCATTTGAGTTGGGAGTTGAATTGAATCATGAACTGTAAATACATGATTTTGAAAATTTGTAATCATAACATCGTGTAATTGTTCTTCATCAATAGCTAATTTTTCAGTTGGGGATAAAGTAATTGTTTCAGCATCTGCTGCTTCTACTGATTTTATTGAAATTTTATCACCAATTCCAGCTCCAATATTTTGTCTAGTCATTCCATCAATTTTGATAACACTGGTGCCATATTCTTCAGTTGAACCAGGCCAAAGTTTTACATGTGTTTTTTTATTATATGTTAATTCTAAGATTTGTCCTGGTTTCCATTTAGTTTCTTCAATAATTTTAGGATCAATTATAGCTCTTCCTCTACCAATATGTTGTTGTGGAATTTCAACAATTTTTAAAATAATTTCATCCATATTTTTCTCCAAAAATTAAGGAGGTTTATTCAACCTCCACTTTTTTGCCTTTTGGCTTTGTATCTTCAATCAATTTGAAGACAAGTTCAAGAATTCCATTTTTGTAGGAAGCCTTGGCAGAATTTTCGTCAACTCTATTGTTGATTGGAACTTTTGTATGGTATTTCTTTTCACCATGTTCTGCAGAAATATCTACTAATTTATCCTGGACTAGAATTTTAACATCTGTCTTTTCAACTCCCGGCATTTCTGCTACAAGTTTTACTAGTTTTTCTTTTTCATCCACAATAACATCTACAATTGGTTCTCTATTATCAGATGTAGGAAGTAATCCTGGTTTTACATTTCCATATTCTTTTAGAACAGGTTTTCCATTAGGACCAATGGTCATTGTATAACCATAATAAATTGGGCCAGTATTGGAATCATTTTTCTTGAATTCTTCAAATATGTCATCTATATCAAAAAATGAGCCTGACATTCTCTTGAAAATTCTTTCAAATTCATCATCAAACATTGTCATATTTATCTACTATATGTAATATATATTACATTATATAAATATTATGTATTATTATGTAATATATTACATAATATTATTATATCTGACATAGTATATTTATGCCTAATGAGAAACTCGAGTATGTCCATACCTGAATTAGTTAGGGAGATTATTACTAGAAATCGTTCAATTTATGATTGCATGAAAATGGATTTGATTAATTATACAGCATTAGCTGTAAAGATTCAACCAGAAATTGAAAGAATTTTGGGTAGTACTGTAAATCTCAATACTATTGTAGTTGCTATAAAACGATATGCAGATTCGTTTGAAATTAAAGAGAATATCAAAGATGAGAATGTTTTGAGAAATGCAAGGCTTTCGTTAACAGATGGAATAATGGATATCAAATTTTCTATGAAAGATTTTGCAGAAATGGATACAATGTCGATTTTGGATAAATTTTCAAAAATCACTAATAATTATGAATTTTTTAGGATGTCTGATTCATTTAGATTCCTTACAGAAGATATAGAAAGTATAAGGCAAATTTTTGAAAACATACCAAATAATGAAAATATGTTTAGTACTGGTCTTGCAAAGATTAGAATTTCAATTCCAAGTAATCAAAATCAATCAGATGTGGTATCTTATGTTGCAGAGATTTTACATGATAACGGAATAGAACTTGTAAATGCATTTTTTAGTCAAGAGAGTATAATTATAATTCTAAATGAAAAAGATGCCTCAAGAGCATATGAGATACTTCACTCAGATATAGTCAAAATTTCATAAATTCAAAAAATAGTAATAAAATATCAGAATATTTGATCTCATAGGATATATTCAGTAATTTTATGGTATAGGGTAATTGGCTAAAAAGAAGAAAGTGGTGATTTTAGGAGGGGGGTTTGCAGGTGTAGAGTGTGCTAGGCAGTTAGAGTCATTTTTTAAAAATAATTCTGAAGTGGAATTAGTAATGGTGAGTGAGGATAATTTCTTATTATTTACTCCAATGTTGCCTCAGGTAGCATCAGGCATTATTGAAACAAGACATATCGTAATGCCTATTAGAGCAATTTGTAAAAAAACTAAATTTTATGAAGGTAGAATTAAAAATGTAGATCCATTTGGAAAACTTGTAACATTATGGGGTACTGGAGAAAAACGTGGTGTTTCAATTTATTATGATTATCTAGTAGTTGCGTTAGGTAGTGAAACTAATTTTTTTGGAATGGTAGATGTTGAGAAAAATGCTTATACAATGAAGACGCTCAATGATGCAGTTGTTTTAAGAAATAGAGTAGTAGATATGCTTGAACAAGCTGATAATGAAACTGATACCATTCTTCGTGATAGTCTTTTAACATTTGTAATTGTAGGAGGGGGGTTTGCGGGAATTGAAACTGCTGGAGAATTATTAGATTTATTATTAGATGCACGAAAACATTACCCTACAATTCACAAAGACGATATTCGTGTTATAGTTTTAGAAGCTCTTCCAATGATTCTTCCCGGCTTTAATGAAAAATTAGCAGATTTTGCAAAAGAAAAAATGATTCAAAGAGGAATCGATATTAGACTTCGTACAGCAGTAACAAGTTTTGATGGAACTGAGGTCTCCATAAAATCATTAGATGAAAACCCAAAAGATTCAGTGGATGAATCAAAGATTACTGGAATTAGAACTAAAACATT
Source organism: Nitrosarchaeum sp. (assembly GCA_018334095.1). Classification (GTDB taxonomy): domain Archaea; phylum Thermoproteota; class Nitrososphaeria; order Nitrososphaerales; family Nitrosopumilaceae; genus Nitrosarchaeum. The sequence continues at coordinate 21,641 of JAGXTE010000057.1, read as the reverse complement.
GATTTGGACTGCGGGTGTAACACCTGTTAATACAATAAAAAGATCAATGTTCAAAACAGATAAGGGTAAAATTATTGTAAATGATTTTCTTGAAGTTCCAGAATTTTCAGGAGTTTTTGCAATTGGGGATTGTGCATTATTTATGGATCCACAAACAAATAGACCGTTTGCTCCTACTGCACAGATTGCCGAAGCACAAGCTAAGATTGCCGCTCATAATCTAAATGCCCTAATTAAAAATTCAGAGAAGGAAAAATTTGTGTATCATTCAAAGGGACAAATGGCAATAATTGGAAAAAGAACTGGAATTGCAACATTTCTAGGCATGAATATTTCAGGATTTTTAGCTTGGCTTATTTGGAGAAACGTCTATCTATCAAAAATTCCATCGCCTGATAAAAAAGTCAGAATTTTTTTAGATTGGATAATAGACTTGTTTTATGACAGAGATATTTCAAGACTAAAACTTTTGAAACGTGAAACAGAAAAAGAATACAAGGTTCTTGATGAAGTAGATGATGTTTGGTAAAAAGAGACTGCCCCCCTTTTACGCATAATTTTAGACAAGACTAGAAAAGATTTCTGACGGTTATTTTTTGGATATTGCTTAAGACCATAACGCAAGTCATGATTATTCAATGACTGTGAAAAAAGCAATAAAAATTCTAGACAGTTACACAAAGAAAAAAACCGAAGTAAAAAACGGAATAAAAGATCCTAAAAAATCATGGAATAACTCCTTGGATTTAGTAAAACAAGTAGCTGACATGATTGGTGATTTAATGGAGACAGACCTAATTGTTCTAGAAGAGATAAGAACTGAACTAGTTCCAAAATGTAAACATCCAAAAAAGATGATAGACACGCTACCTAACGGACAAAAATACTGTATGAACTGCAATCTAGACCTCTAAGATGACACTACGTGGAAAAAACAATCACTATGACATCAAGGTTCTTTCAGGATACGGATGTGGGATCTCAGTTTCTGAGCAAAAACTAGTTCTAAAAGATGGAGTAGATGTTTTTTCTCAAAAACAAGAAATAGAGAAATTTATTCCCCAAACCATTCCATATTCTAGAATAGTAATTTGTGGCAAGTACGGTTATCTATCAACTAAGGCAATTGAGTTGTTAGCCCAAAACCACATCAATACTATTTTTTTAGATTCCTTTGGAAATTTAGTAGCTACACTTCATGAAGTAATGTCTAGTTTTACTGGAATTAGTAGAAGAATGGGGCAGTATGATACATTTAGAGATTCTAGTAGAGTTTTGAAACTGCAAAAAGATCTAGTAATATCAAAACTAGTTTCTCAGATTAGTTTTGTAACTGATGACTCTTCAAGGGAGAAAATATCTCAATATGCCAAAAAGATCCCTAATTGTAAATCATACAAGGAAATTATTGGAATTGAAGCAAAAGCAGGCATAGTTTATCGCCAATACTATGTTGGTTTGTTTGATGCCAAGTACGAGTATCATTCAAGAAAGAATGCAGGTAGACGTAACAAGCCTAGATATGCCACTAATGTCATTAATGCCCTGCTAAATTATGGATATTCCGTACTTTATTCAGAAGTTGCACGCCAGATTAATGCACAAGGCATGGATTGTTTTTATGGATTTTATCACAAATCTCATGAATCAGAACAGGCTTTGGTTTATGATTTAGCCGAACCGTATCGTGTACTAGTAGAGTCTGCTGTTTTGGAGTTTTCAAATACTGAAGACAGATGGAATAGAATCTCTAAATGTTTTAGACTAGATGAAAAGAATCACTATCAGGTTTTACTAGATTCTATTACGGTAAAGAGATTCTTGGAGACACTATCTCGCAAGTTTAATGAAAAGATAGAGTATGTTTCAAGGTTTGGTAACCGCGGTAAGGTAGATGGTACTGCAAGTACTAGAATGAGTACTGTAATGAAGTTACAGATAGAAGAGTTTGCGATCAATTGTTCTTAAAAAAATAAAATTTGAATCCTAACTTTTTGAATAGCTAACAATCTGATCTACTTCTGATTGTGTTAGAATTCCTTTTTGTACTAAGGTACTTAACAGTCCTTGGAACATTTTGTTTGGATTTATTCCACCAATTAACACCATGGTTATAGTTAGACAGATGTTTTGTAAAAGCTGATCCTTACGTTTTGTGTAAAGTAGTTGTGAGATCATGTTGACCAAAGTGGGATAAATATGATCTAAATTTTTGCGATCAAGTTCAAATAGTGATGATTGTATGAAAATATGATATATTTGAAAAAAATTGCGTTAGATTTTGATAGTGTTTTGTCTGATACCATGAGATCTTGGACTTGTAAACACAATCAACTTTACGGAACAGAGTTTTCTAAGGAGAATATCATATCATGGAAATTTTGGGATGATTTGAAAGTTAAAGTTGAAATCAAAGATCAGTGTTTTCAAGAAGCATGGAAAGATTGGAAAAATCTGCCTACAACTGAGCCTAATTTAGATAAAAAAGTGACTAAACTATCAGAATTTGGAACTGTTGAAATTCTTACAAGTATAGAACCAAATTATACAAAAAATGTTGAAAGCTGGATTAATGAAAAAGATATTTTTGTAAAAGTTGTTTCTTCATTTAAGAAAAATAAAATTGATGATTTTAATTATGACTTGTATATTGACGATGATCCAGATCTTGCTAAAAAAGCATGTTCCAAAAATAAAAAATGTTTTATTTATAACCAAAAATGGAATCATGGTATAGAAACATGCGAATATGTTTCAAGAATTTATAGCTTAACTGATGCAATTGATAATATTGCAAGAAAAGGATTATAGAAATGGCTATTGAAAATGAATCTTCAAATGAAACTAAATCTAAAATCTATGTCTTATCCATTCAAATTCTTTTTGGAATAATTATTGGTATTAGTTTCATTGATTATCATAAAACACTCGTACCTTTCAATCCTAACATTGAAACATTAATGATCTTTGTAACATATGCAACGGTTTTGATGAGTCTCATTGGTTATTCTATTGCTGTAACCCACAGATTTCATAAAAATTTTTCAAGGTTTGCCATAGACATATTTTTGTTATATCTCTATTATCAACTAGTATACAGTTTACAAACTAGTTTTGATTATTTTCTATGGATCTTTCCTATAATATTTGGTAGTTATGTTGTATGGCAAATTTTGGAATATTATGAATGGAAAGATGATGATAAACCCTACAAGAAAAAAGAATACAAATGGGTACTTATAGGCACAATTATTTTTACAATTGCATTTTTCTTACTAGCATTATTCTATAATGGAACAATAGTAGTAGAAGATAGAACGGATGGTGTTTTGCATTATTTGGATGAAAGTATTATTGAATGGGGAATTTTATCAATACTTGTTGCATTAGTTTTTGGTTTTAGAATATTTTTTTATTGTGTTCAAAAATATAAAACTTGATCTACCTAATATTCAGGATTTTATATTAACAATTTGTCAGCTGAAAACAAAAGACATACTATAATCCAAAGATTACATATATCTCAGACATGTCTACAAAATTAGTAATGAATCAAAAGCGTGAATCTTTAATAAACGAAGCAATTTCTGCTCAAGAAAAAGCATATTCTCCATACTCAAAATTCAAAGTGGGAGCCGCATTACTAACAAAAAGCGGTAAAATCTTTACAGGTTGTAATGTTGAAAATGTATCTTATGGAATGACTATTTGTGCTGAAAGAACTGCAGTTTTTAAGGCAGTTTCAGAAGGACATACAGATTTTGAAGCCATAGCTGTTTCAGCATCATCAGATCAGCCAATCTATCCGTGTGGTGCATGCAGACAAGTATTAGCAGAATTTAATTCAAAAATTGAGATTTTTGTAAATCATGATGAGAAAAATTATACTCTATTGGATCTTTTACCAAAATCATTTGATCAAGAACAATTAGATTCAAAAAATTAATTCCAAAACTGGGAAATTCAGTTTTAAATAAGTCAGAGTTGTATAAGAAATTATGTTAAATTTCAATGTACATAGCTGGATAATTAATTCAGGAAAATTTCGTATTGCTCCTCCTTTGATAATTTCTGCGTTTCTTTCAGCATTTCCCCATATTGCAGGTGATAATTACTTACAATGGGCAGGATTACAATCAATTGAGATGTTATCAAGCTTACATGCTATGATAATTTTAGGAGTTGGTACACTAGCGTATTTTGGCATTGTGTACCAAAAAGAATGGTTTGGAGGTTATTCCAAGAGTAAATCTACAAAATATTTCAAGATATTTTCATTTGCCTTTATTGGATTAGCAGCAACACTAATCCCATATTATTTTGGCGTGGGAAATTTCTTTTTTGGTGCTATTAATATGATGAGTGATCAACAAAACTCTGATCCACTTTTAATTTTGATGGCATGGACAGTTGGAATGAGTTTTATTCTTTCAGATATGTTCCGTAGCCTAGATGGAAAATCAGGAATAATATTCAAAATGCCACCGATTAATAAAACACCTATGAAAAAATATTCAAAAATAGAGTATAAAGTAAAGAAACTATTCAAAGAAATTTAGAATATTTATTTTATTTGTGCTAAATTACTATTAATCTCATTTAACATACCAAATGATTCTGACATCATTACCTTATTTACTGTCTCATAAATATTCAAATTTTCACTAACATCTCTTCCTTCATCCACTGAAATTGATTCAGCGAGGTCTTGTACATTCTGAAAATCTACTTTAAGCGATCTAACCTTTGGATTATTTCTAGCATGTGCAAATTCTTTAAACCAAAAACCTGTAAAATAAACTGATTTTAGAAGTGTTGTAATGATATTTGCCTGTTCAATTTTAGACATCTTCTCTCTTTTTTCAATAAAATCATCAAGTGTTTTGTTATAATTAGAAATTAATTTCTCAAAAAAATCTACAGTTTCATTTTCATATTCTATATCATTAAAATCTACTGTATATTCTACATGTTGTTTGTCTATCTCAATTTTTTTCACTAATCCATTTTCTACTAATTGTTTTAGTGTTACACGAAATGGACGTTCAGACATTAGTTCTTTTTCTTCAACTATTATTTTTTTTAGACGATTGAATCTAACTCGTGTATATTTTTCTAGTACTTTGTAGATCTGCTTTTCTCTTTTATCCATCCTTATTTTCTGTACTAGGGTACAATTAGTACCCCTATAACCATTTCTAAATTAATTCATTATATGAACAAATCCGTGCGTAATGATGGAAAACCCATCGACAAACAATCTAAAACCAGTTCTCCAATGATAACTGATTTTGGTGTAAGAAAGATTAGCAATCAAAATTTTTCCAAAGTGATTGCTCTTCCAAAAACTGCACTAGCAAACTGTGGAGATACTAGAACAAGCAAATTCAAAGTTGAGCTAGTACAAGAAAAAGGAAAGCGGTTCATCAAGCTTTCACCTGCAAGAGGAGGAAAGAATTGAGTACTGATGAGATTCCCTATGTAAAATGGGGAGAGTATAGTTCTAGAAGTCCTGACAAACCTGATATTTTAGAATGCAGGGTAATCAAGACTGAAACATTTGAGTCTGATCTAACTACAAATGTTCACGTACAACAAAAAATTCATGATTCATGGGAAGACAGAATTCTACCCCTAAAATCTCATGAATCAGATAATAGTTCACTGCTAAAGTCATGGAATGAACTAGTAAAAAAGAAAAAGATCGCTTCAGGTATGGAATTCAAAATTGGAACATACCTAGGACTGTCTAAAAATAACAGACCAATCAGAAGATTTGAACTAGTAATCTAGTTCTTTTCTTTTTTATCATGACTCAAGAAAAATTACGAGAACAATTAGATGCACTAAAGATATTTCCAAATACAAAACTAGTAAAAGAATTAAGAAATCAAATTAAAAAGAAATTAGAAAAAATACAACCAAAAAAACAAACTATCCCTAATCAATCTCGTTCTGTTAAACTCAAAAAATACCATAGATACATCAAGCTAGTAAGAAATAGTTTTCCTGAACTATCTCATGCAGAAATTAGAAGGCAATTCTCCAAAAGACGTAGTGGTAAAGATGTATCAATTCCGGATGTAATATGGCAGAATCCATCCCCGTAACGGATTTTAAAGATCTATCAAAGATCTATACTAGAAAAATACAAAACAGAAATCCAGCAATATCAAAACTACAGAAAATCAATGCTCTAGATACTGAAACGTATAATGGAGATATCTTTCTAATAGCAGACTCTGATGGTCTGTTTTTGGATAAAATTACGCCTAAATCAGTCATAAAATTCCTATTTTCTAAAAAATATCAGGGTTCTTGGAATTTTTTCTATAATTTGTCATATGATGCTGAAGTGATTCTAAAGTTACTTGATTCAGAACTGTATAGGTATAGAACTACAGGAAATTTAGAGTTTAATTTTGAAAATTACAAGATTAAATATTTTCCAAATAAAATGCTTAAAATAAAAAAAGGACATCATAGTGTTTTGTTTTATGATATTGCACAGTTTTTTGGTTCTAGTTTAGTTGATGCTTATCAAAATAACATTGGAAAACTAGATGAATCTTATTTAGAAATAAAAAATAACAGATCACAATTCTCTAAAAGGTTTTACGATCACAACAAAAAGAAAATTAGATCTTATTGTATTGATGATTGCATACTAGCTAAAAGATTATCAGAAAAATGGGTTGGATTATTTTATGATGCATTTTCTTTTTATCCTGCAAAATGGTTTTCATCAGGATATCTTGCAGAAAAAGTTCTAATCAATAATGGAATTTCTTTTCCAAAATTTAATTCAATTCCATATCCTGTTCAGCAATTAGCTTTTCAGTCCTATTTTGGGGGTAGATTTGAGATGATACAACGTGGATTTATTGGTAAATCATATCTGTATGACCTAAATTCGGCTTATCCATATGCGATCAGCAAAATTCCTGATTTATCTGAGGGAAAATGGGTTAGACGAAAATCTATTCATTTTAATGCAAAAATGGGCTTTTTTCATGTTTTAGCTGATATTCCTGATGATTTTTTGATTGCACCATTTCCCTTTAGGGCAAATGGTCAGATTATTTTCCCGACAGGAAAGTTTGAAACCTTTGTTACTTTGGCTGAACTGCAAGCATTTGACTCAAAATTTTACAAAATACTAGATTCTTGGCAGTTTTTATCAAAATCTAATGAATTTCCTTACAAAGACTTTATCGAATCAATGTATCAAAAGAGATTAAAGCTCAAAGAGGAGGCAAACCCATTACAAATTCCTATCAAAATTATTTTAAATTCTATCTATGGAAAGACAGGACAAAAAGTCACAAGAATTATGGGAAATTTGTTTAATCCCGTGCTGTTTTCCTTTATCACTGGTTTTACAAGGGCAAAAATGTATGATTTTGTGCGTAAAAATGACCTAGAAAATGAGGTCGTAGCATTTGCTACTGACTCGATTTGTACAACCAAAAAGCTCTCAAAAAATTCAAAAAAACTCGGAGATTTTGAATTTGTTGGAAGGTCGAATGATACTTTCTATTTGCAGAACGGATTTTACAGATTTTGTGGAAAATGGAAGCAAAGAGGACTTGGCAAGCTAGGATCAAAAGAAATCGAACATTTAGAAACGTTTGAAAAAGATGGTAAACTGTTTTACAAGATTCAAGTGACACGAAATACTAGGTTGCGTTTATCAATTTTACAAAATAATATCAAAGACATTGGTAAAATCAAAACAATAACACGAGAAATTAATCTCAATGCAGATTCCAAAAGATTTTGGTTGAAAAATTTATCTGAAATTGGTTACAAAAAAAATTATTCAATGCCAATATCATTAAACTACTTTACAAAAAAGGCAATTTAGCGATCATGTAATTTCTGAAAAAATAATATTGACCAGTATTAGTTTTATTAGTAAGTTTAATTTAAATAATTTAGTAAAGGGTCATGACACTTCTCCGTCAACCCTTGCAAGGGGAGAAGTGCCTTTACTACTTTTTATTATATTTGTAAGTAATTATAGTTTCTTAATTTCAAATCTAATCGTAGATCTGTTTTGTGGTTGTAGGGGGACTCACATTCGTTATGATTTGATTCAAAATATTTTTTAGTTATTACAAAGAATTCATCATATCATCAAGTTCAGTAGCCATTTTATCTAATTCATTAAGATCAATTACATAAACTAGTCCATTTTTTACAAAAATCATATGAGTTTCATTATTTCCTTCCCAAATACTTCCAACAGAATTTCTTGTCAAATCAATTTTTTCAAAAATTGTTTCGTTTAGATCATAAAGTTGTTCAAATTCTACTTTTTTATTTGTAGATTTTTTAATATTCATATCAAAATTTGAGCCTAAAATCACATTTTTTCCAAGAAACATTTCATTAGTTAATTCAACTTTTTTTGCTAGTGAAAACATCTTTTCAATTCCTTGTCCTATCATTTGAAGCATTTTCTCAATGTCTATAGAATAATGAATGTTCTTTCCTTTTTGTTCTAATGTTTGATGAAAAAATGGTTTACCATCTTTTTGATAAACGTGATAGTGTGTATTATGATTATTTTCCTTATTTTTGAATATTAGTCCTGATGGTTCTCCATTACTTTTTGTTAATTTTATTATAGAATTTTCAAGTCTAAACTCTTTTGCGGTTTTAGGGATTACTTTACCTAACTCTTCTTCATTCATAATTCTAATTATATTTCATGAATTTAACTACTATACGTGATAATTAGAAAGAAATTTACCTAATCTATCATAGATGAATTATGGGAAATTTAGCTATTGAAGATATTAGAAAACTAGCAGAATTGAATTTTCCTCCGGAATGTTATAAAATTTATTTAGCAATAATAGAACCCAACATAAAATCAATAATTCCAAATTATCTTAAAAATTGGCAAAGTGTTGAAGGATATGTTACCATGACTGTAATGAGACATATGGGAATTTTCAAGACTATGACTTCCATTATTTCAATAAATGAGGATGTAGATCCTAGCATTTTTCCTTTACTTGATGTTAAAAAATTCAAAGAGGTAAAGAAACAAACTTTTAAACAAAAAATTGATTTTTTGAAAAAGGAAGGAATATTGAAAGAAAATTCCTACAAACTGCTAGATATCTTGAGATTAAAAAGAAACAAGATTCATGAAATGGACACAATTTTTTCTGATAAAGATTTACAAGAGTTTTCTATAGCAAAATCAATAATATTTTGGATACATGCAGTTCAAGAATCATCGGATATGAGTAAAAAAGAACAAAATAGATTAAGAAATATGGCTGAAAAATGGGCTGAAGAAGCTCTTAAAGTTGTTCACTCTCATTAAGTGATCACATGGAAGATACAAACTCTCATTCCCGTTTCTAAAAGATTTCCATATGAAAAATAAACTATTTGTTTCATACACTTACTATTTATTAGAATTTTTTTGTAAGTACTACTATCTCTTACTACTCCAACATGTCTTATTTTCAAAAAATCGTGCTCGATAATATCCTATAATGTTCTATTATACAAAATCTAGTGCCTGACACATTTCCTATTATCTTCTATAATGTTCTATTATACAAAATCTAGTGCCTGACACATTTCCTATTATCTTCTATAATGTTCTATTATACAAAATCTAGTGCCTGACACATTTCCTATTATCTTCTATAAACTCAAAAACGTATAGATTGTAATGAAATGAAAGACCAAAAAAGATTATTTTTTAGTTACATAATCTATTTCAATTTCACATGTTGTAAATTCAAGAGAGGTGAAAGCATCTGCATCAAAATATTTTACCTGATGTGGTTCAACATCCCAAATAACCCCACTACCAACCTCAATAACATCCCCGTTTTTGTCCAAAAGAATCAAGTTTAGTTCAACTTGTTCGTATGCAATATCCCCATTGGTGTATTTTCCTGTCATTGAAACCATTTTGGGTATTGATTCATTACGCATACACTGAGTATTACTGAAAGTTCCATATTTTGTAGAAATTTTATCATTTGAATCATTATTCATTTTTGACTCTTCAGATGGAATTTTTAGAATATCTTGTTCCACCAAATATTGTAATGCTTGAATAAATTCAGCATCTTTTATCTTACCATCTACCCAAAATCCAGCTGTATTTTTAATCCAAGATGGAATTACTGTTTCTTCTCCTGACACATTAATTGAAAATCCTGCAACCAGTCCAATTGTAAAAATTAGCGAAATAACAATAATGTATTGAATTTTCACAGATGCCGTAAGAAGTTTATTTACTTAAGGATTTATGAAATTAAGATTATGTTTTTCTCATTAAAAACACAATACTTTTTCAATAGAATCACAATATCATGGCATGGCCATAATCTATGGCATTTCAGAGGCTACAAAAGAATTCCTAAAGAAATTACCAAAGCAAGTCAAATCCCTTGAAGACATTGAAAAAATACATCAAAAATTATCTCAAGAGTATGATGAACTAGAAAACAAGGGGTTAATTGCTAAATTTAGTCGTTGGAATAAAAAAAGACAAATAAAAAAAATTGAAGAAAATACTGACAGTAAAGAACACAGAGGTGCACGAGGTGAAGTTCTAGCATTAGAAAAACTATCAGAACTACCTGATGATTATCACATATTCTGTGGAGTAAACAAGGAACTCAAAGATTATGTCACATATCGAAGAAAACGAAATCTAAAGTCAGCCCAGATGGATTTTGTTGTGGTATCAAAAAGGGGCGTATCAGTAATTGAGGTAAAAAACTGGAGTTCCCATTATTACAATAATTACTACGGATTACCACCACACGAACAAGTAGATAGGGCAGGTCGTGTCTTGTGGATATCGCTAAAATCTTCTTGGTTTGCACCAAAAGATCCACCAATTTCTAGTGTATTGCTAGCAATTCAAGGAAATATCAACTATGATGATAATTATGGATATGTTATTGTAAAGAATCTAAACAATATCAATTACTATTTGCAAAATAGAGAAGAGCAATTCTCAGAAAAGGAAGTTAGTAGATTAATTGGTCGAGTTAAAGGAGATATAACTAAATGATAATCAAAAAAGGACAGCGAAAAAGAATCAAATGCGAAATTTGTAAAAATGTTAAAAATGCAACATTAATTCATGCAAAAAAGAGTTTTGCCAAAACATGGAGTAATGGTATTGCTGGAGAAGTGGATACTTTTGTTTTACATTACAGAATAGGAAAACATCAACATGGGACACGATCTTGTAAAGGTTCTGACAAAGTGCAAAAAAGAGAACATGATGGATTACTGAATTCTGAATTTTAATTAAAAACACTCTAGTCCTGTCTAAAATTAGCCTCAAAAAGGATTAGTTTTTCTGTTTTTCTTTAAATTCTTCAACATATTCAAATAATTTTACAAATGCAGGGGATGCTGCAACAAGAGTAATCCCAAAAACCATCAATGCAATACCTGATTGATACAAATCATTCTTAGCCGCTCTATACTCGTCAATTGATTTTATTTCAATAACGTTTGGAAATATTTTTTCATATGGTTCTTTACCTTGCATTATTACCATAATTTCTCCACTAAAAATGCCAGATGAATCATAAGTTAAATCGGGCTCTGCTACATATTGAGAAATAGTTTCTCCAAACAAAGTATTTGTTCCATGAAATTCTAATGTGATAGGTTCATCTCGTACTGATACATATTTTCTGTTTTCAATACTTGAAATACGACCATCAAAAAAAGTAAATTGAACTTTTGTTGTATTTTGAATTTCTTCAATAATATCTAATTGTAGGAATGGATCAACACCACGTCCGGTGTAAAACCCACCATTTGCATCATATACAATTCTAAACCCAGATGGCTCAGGTTCGACTATTCTGAGATCTTCATTAAAAGAATCATGAGTTTGAAGAGGTGGTTTTTCTATAGATGTAAAATAACCTGTACCAATTAGAAACAATCCTCCTGCTATTGCAACTGACATAATAATGATTTTTGATAAATCTCTAATTGTCTTTAAAAGCAATATGATTTCTTGTTTGTATGAATTTAATAAAGAAATCTTTTCTAGTCTTGTCTAAAATTATGCGTAAAAGGGGGGCAGTCTCTTTTTGATGATGTTTGGTAAAACAGTAATTATAAATTTTTATACAAAATAAATTTTAGAATCAGAATTTATTTTTAATTTTAATAATTGCAATTGTAGGTATTACAAAATACATTCCAAAATTTAATACAAGTACAGAAAGTCCAAATCCTAATACTTCGATTTCAGAACCATCTTCAGCTAGTGTCATAATAGAAAGAGTTGATAACATTGGAGTAATGGCCAATTTAACTGCCTCTTTGAATAAAGGATTTTCTCTTTCCAGATCTGCTACAATAGGACTGAAAGAATAGTAAAATTGGTTAAATCCAGTCATAAATGTAGTTCCAGATTGAGTTGAAAGAATAGTATTGTCTCTTATTTCTCTTAGTTGTTGCACTTGAGGAGCTAATTCAGAGCCATACGCTGCTGTAGCAATTAGACATCCACCACCCTTTTCCTCTGCCTCTACGGAAGCTGATGCGGATTTTATTTCTTTAATTGGTTCTGATATTATTTTAAAAGAATTAACAGAATCATCAAATTTAGAAAGTTGATCATTAAATTCGTCTATTCCATTACTATATGAAAAAATGTAGAATTTTTTAGGAGTTGAAATTATTATTTCTTTGAATTGTACATTATATGATTCCCCTCCACTTTGAAATATGCCTTTAGCATTAGTGATGAATGCTTCCTTTTCATTGATTATAGATTTTTCTTGAGAAATAATTTCTAAGTTACCTGTTTTAAGTGCATCATCTAAAAGTTTAGCTTTTTCTTGAATTAAATCATCTAAAGTTTTTCCATCAACATTTGAAATTGTTAGAGAAATAACAGGATTAATTGGGCCAATTCTGGGTCCTACAACAACTACATCTGGAGAATTTTCATTAGTTTTTTCTGGTTGTTGTAGTAACCAACCTTCTGGTGCATCAAATTCAATATCTAATGTCTTATCTTCATACCGTTGAAAACCTGATGAAGTTGTTATCGGAGTGGTAACTCTTTCAGGTTCTGATAATTGAAGTAAATTAGTTACTGCAGAACGATTTACAACTTCGGCTTTGGTGATTTTTACTTGTTCAGTGTTTACTGGAATATCTTTCTCACCAGTTTTTACTGATGCAATCTTGTCAAGTGTTGCAAAGCTCTCTTCAGTTACAATTCTACCAAAGACGGTATATTGTTGATCAAGAAAATTTGAATCTTTATGAACTATAAAAAATTGTGAACCCGCACTGTTTGGATCTTGTGCTCTAGCCATAGAAACAATTCCACGATCATGTTCAATTGTATTAAATTCAGCATTTACAGAATATCCTGGTCCTCCAGTTCCCCAAATACTTTGATCTCCATCTTTTGTATTTGGATCACCACCCTGAATCATAAATCCTGGAATTATTCTATGAAAAATAATTCCATCATAAAATCCATCTTCTACTAATTTAATAAAATTCTGAACATGGTTAGGAGCATCATTTGGGAATAATTCAATTACAATATTACCAAGATTCGTATGCAAAATTACTAATTTATCATCAGACTGTGCAAATGATTGATTTCCAAAATTAATTAAAAGTATTGATAATGAAATTAAAATAAGAATTTTTTTCAACAAGCCATTTCAAAATATCTTACATAAAAGCTAATTGTATTAGTTTTTAACAAAGTCTAATAAATTAAGCACCATGCAATCAGATGAAAAGATTCAAGCACATTTAGTTTCTGTATGGAGAGAGTCAAAGAATTTCTTTTCAATTGGCGGAAAAGAAGGGATGTTAGTATTAACTGAGAAACATCTGATGTTTGTTCATAAAACAGAGGCAAAGATGAGATGGTGGCAAGCAATTAGACAAAGACAGGTAATTAGTTTTTTAAAATCTAAAAATACAATGATTCGTCATGATGGATATAATGAAAGTAATTTAATGGAAGATATAAAAAATAAAAAAAATATTCAAATATCCTTTGATGATATTTTGAATATTTCACATGAAGAAAAGGAGTGGGGAAGTATCTTACTTTTAGAATATAAAAAAGATGGAAAACAGCAAAAATATCAATATTCAATTGCACAGGATTGGGTAAAATATCCAGTTAAAGAGCCTACAAAATACATGAAAGTAGATTGGGAACCTTTTGTGCAATATATTAAAGACAGGCAGAAATTTACAAAGTAAATTGGGAAAAATTTATGCTGTAGGTGTAGGTCCGGGTTCGCCAAAATATGTTACTGGTATTGTAAAAGAAATCATACAGAATTGTGACATAGTTATTGGATACAAATACACATTGAAAACAATTGAAGATTTGATTGTTGGTAAAGAGATTTATGAAATCACTATGAACAATCAAGAAGAGTCATATCAAAAAATTCATTCAGTGTTGGGAAATCGTTCGTTAGTTATTCCATTTACAGGTGATGTTAATTTTTCAGAGTCTGAGGTTGTAGATAGACTAATTGAGATTTTTGGTGATGTAGAAATAATTCCAGGTATTAGTTCAATTCAAGTTGCAGCATCAAATGCAAAAGTCCCGTTAGATAAATCCAAAGTAATTACAATGCATGTAACAACTTCAATTGAAGAAAAGAAACTTGAATTACAAAAAGCATTAATTGATGGGTATAATGTGGTTTTAGTTCCTAGACCATGGCCTAAACAACCCGATAAACATTTTATGCCATCAGAGATTGCAAAATATCTAAAAAATAATGGGTTTGATACTGAAAATATGAAAGTTCATGTTTTTGAAGCACTTACTACTGAAAATGAGACTAGTTTTGTTGGAACTGTAAAGGATTTAGAAGGAAAAGAATTTTCAGATTTGTCTGTAATGGTTTTCAATCAATTTGTTTTAGATTCTTATATGAATTACAAATGGCAATGGAAAAATTAATGAATTATTTTTTTCCTTGACCAAGAACAACATTACCATCTATAGTTGGAAATACATATGCTGTAAGTTCCATCCATTGATATTTTGGATCATATAATCTATAAAATCCAGCTTTATCTAATGTAATATTAGTTGATTTACCGGGTAATATTTCACCTGTTGAAATTCTGTTGTCAGCAGTAAATTGAACATAACGATCGCTGTTTTTTGTTCCACTTAGAATACTATGTGATACTATATCGTCATTTACAATAGTAATTGTCGTTCCTGGTTCAACTGAAATTCTATCTTGAGAAAAATATCTTAATCTTAATGAATCGGTTGAACTTTGAGTTTGTGTTGCTTGTTGTTTAGTTCCTGCAAGATCAATGTATGTACCTATGCCTTGAGTCGATGAACCTTTAGTAATATGAATTGTAATTTGTTTATCTATTTTTGATTCTGTTGTTTTAGGATCTGTTGTGGGTTTAATTTTTGCAAGTTCTGATAGTTTTGCAGTATAGATTATTTTGTAATTATCATCATCAATTGTTATTCTTCCAGTAAAACCATAGATTGAGGCATTTTTACTTTCTTCAATTAATTTTCCAAAAAAACTAATAGATGCTTGATTACCAATATCACTGTCAACAACTCCATTAATTCTAATGTACTTGCCTTCACGTAGCATAGTTGCTTTTAATTCAGTAGTTACAAAGTCTTCATCATCTAAAGTAATGAATCCATCCTCAACTGATGATGAAATACTACTTCCAGTTTGTTTTTGTGTTGATATTGCTAGATCAATTTCAGAAGTTTTTATCATATCTTCTGTCACTGCATATCCTGAACCTTCCAAAGTAAAAGCACTGTTTGTAGAAATTGCAAATGAATCATTAAAAGCAAATCCAGAAAAAACAAGTAATATCAAAAATGCCATAATAGGTATATTCATACTATATTTCTCTTCTAAGTCGGTTTATAATTTGCTACTAAATTATTTTAAGCTGGTTAGGTAAATCAGTAGGTTTTTTTAAAATTAAAATCCAGGAAGCATAATGGCCTCTTCTTGGATTAATTTTATCATATAATACTCAAGATACCCACCTGCCAATAGAAGTCCCACTACTATTCCTATTTCCAAAATAGTTGGTTTTAGAAATGGAATTAAGTTAGATTTTTTATATACTGCTTTAATCAATATGAAACTTCTAGATGTAGCTATAGAATAGGCAGTAAGTTCCATTATTCCAAACGGGGATAAAAAGAGAATTGTAAGAGGTGGAATTTTTGCTAATTCTGGAGATATTGAAACTATTGCTGAAAAAGCAAATCCTGTTGACCAAGCTGAAAATAATCCCCATACAACTCCAAATCCAGGAATAAACATTGGTAGTGATATTGTAGTGTTGTGCAGGAAAATTCCCATTGCATCAATATCTTTAACTAATTTTTCAAATTCGGACATAAATGTAGTAGCCTCTTCTTCATTAACTATAGTCATCGAACCAATTTGAAATACAACTGCAAATAATCCCATAAAAATGAAAAATGTGATTATTCTAATCTTAAACATATGATTTTTTATTGCAAACGATATTTGAGGGTTAGGTATAGGCGCAGATTTAATTAAACCAGAAAACATTCTTTGATATTGAAAAAAGAGCTTTCAGTTGCCTTGAATTATGCTTTGAATAAGGGATTTCAAATTCATCCTAATGCATTTAAGTTCCTTGAGAATGTGGATGTAAAAAAATTAGAGAAGATAATTAAAGAAATTGTTCGTGAAAAAACAAAACAAAAATCATATCAAATCAATCAAGACGATCTAGAGGTTTATTTGGGAATTAAAGACGATCAAACTTTACAAAGTGATTATAAGATACTTTTTGATCCAACTTTAAAAATTACTACCGGGGAAGGTGTAAAAGGGTATAATGCTCTGTTTTCTAGCCGTTTTAACAAGTTAAAACGAATAATCTCAGATAGGCCTGAATCAAGAATGTTAAAATCAATTGCTTCAGTAAAGACTACAAAAATAGATGATGACATGTATGTTTGTGGTTTAGTCACGAGTAGAAGTGTAGAGAGAAATATTACAAAATTGGTTTTAGAAGATCCTTCGGGTTTGTTTGAAGGTATAGTTTTTGATAATGAATTACAAAAAATAGCAGGCTCGTTACTTAATGATCAATTTATCATGGCTAGGATAGGTTTTGGTAAAAATGCTGGTTTTATCATAAAAGATTTAATTTCGCCTGATGTTCCTGATCAAGCCTCAAACAGATCTGAAACTGAAACATATGCTGTTTTTCTTTCAGATCTGCATATTGGTAGTAAATACTTCATGGAAGAAGAATTTACAGAATTTGTATCTTGGTTATCCAGCCCAGATTCAGTAGCAAGAAAAATTCGTTTTGTGTTAATTGGTGGAGATTTAGTAGATGGTGTTGGAATTTATCCAAATCAAGATAAAGAGTTAGTCTTTCAGACTATTGAAGAGCAGTTAAAAAAGGTTGAAGAACTTCTAAGTAAAATTCCTAATTATATCAAAATATTCATTATGCCAGGAAATCACGATCCTGGACGTAGGGCATTACCACAACCAGCAATTCCTAAAAAATACAATTCTGGATTATGGGAAAGAGAGAACGTGTTCATGGTTGGAAATCCTGCCGTAGTTTCTCTAAATGGAGTAAAAGTAATGATGTTTCACGGTCAAAGTATAGATGATATCGTAAAAACCACTCCTGGATTAAGTTATGATAAGCCTACAAATGTAATGAAACATCTCCTAAGAGCTAGACATCTTAGTCCAATTTATGGCAGTCAAACCCCAATTGCGCCTGAGATGGAAGATCTAATGGTAATTGATGATATTCCAGATATTTTTCATGTAGGTCATGTTCATAGAGCGGAGTTAGATATGTACAAAGGAATTCTTTTGTTAAATTCTGGTTCTTGGCAAAAACAAACTCCATTTCAAGCAAGTGTTGGAATGACTCCAAATCCAGGAATTGCGCTTATGGTAAATTTGAAGACTTTCAAAGTTTATCATGAAAATTATAATTCTAATCCATTAAATAATATCCTGCAAAGTTAAATCATCTTTGAAGGTTTTTTTAATCATTTCAGATGAGATTGTAAGTTTGTATTTTTTTGTTCTTCCATGTATTCCTTGATGAATTAATCTACCAGAAATAATTCCAGATAATTCGATTTCACTAAGCATTTGAGTAATTCGCCTTTGGGTTAATTCATCTTTTCCTACTATTTTACACAATCCTTTGTAAGATGAATAAATCTCACCTGTTGATGAACCTCCGGCCTTCATTATTGCCAAGATGACGAGTTTTTCATGAAGAGGATATGATTTTAGAGATGTTTCTTCTTTATTTTCTTCAATTTTTAATGAAGCCTCTCTAACATGATTTTGTGTTACTTTGTCTGATTGTTGTCTTTCAGCTATTTCGCCTGCAACACGAATTAGATCAATTGCCCTTCTTGCATCACCGTGTTCAGCGGCAGCCAAGGCGGCACAAAGATTCAATGCTGCTTCATCTACAGAATTAGGGATAAATGCCTCGTTAACACGCTCTTCTAATATTTTATAAATTTGGTCTCTATCATAATTTGTAAAAATTATTTCTTCTTCACCTAAACTGCTAATTACTCTAGGATCAAGTTTTTCTTTGAATGTAAGATCGTTTGAAATACCTACTAAAGTCAATGAACCTTGTTTTAGGCGTTCATTTGCTCTTGTAAGTTGGTATAGTATGTCTTTACCAGTTTTTGATACTAATTGGGCAAGATAATCAATTTCATCAATAACAAAAATTACATTTATTGTTGATTCTTCGATGTTGTTTAGAATTCTTTTGAAGACTTCGCTAATTGCTAGGCCAGTTCCTGGTAGTTCTTTATCTTTCATGCCTAATTGCCTTCCAAAACTTACTAACAAACCATAAAGTGTAGTTTCTTCTTTAGAGTTTGAATAAATGAGTTTAATTGGAAATTTTGATTTCTCTACCCTTTCTTGAATTTTATTTAATACTTTTTTGACAACAAGGGTTTTTCCTATACCAGGTTTACCATAAACTAGTAAATTTGATGGTCTTGAATGTTTGAGAATTGGTAGTAGAGATTGGGTTACTTGTTCTTGTTCAGAGTTTCTATGTTGTATAATATTTGGAATATATGTGAAATGAAGAATATCTCTATTTTTTATAATAAATTTTCCAGATTCAGCTGCATCAAGTAATCTATCAATTGGATCAGACATACTCACACACCTACATTTCTACTCTTAACTAACATAATGATATTTAGTATTAGAGAGTAAAGATAAGAATAGTTATTCTAATTTAGTTTGTAATTAATTATTTTTAGTTAGATTTTAGATTTTCAATAAAAAAAATTAAAGAAAAAGATAGAGTGGAAAAATAGGTGTGTGGGTTATCTTAATTGGTTTATTATTAACAAATTGTTAATTTGATGTTAGGAAAAATCCCAAAAAGGTCATTTTTACCCCTTTATTTCCATTCCAGGCGTTAAGATTGATGTTAACAATGTGAATATCCTAAAATCACCCCCTTTGTTTCCACTCCAGGCATGAATGTTGGAATTAATTATATGACAAATTGAATACTCATGTTAATAACAAAATATGGTCTAGGCGTGAGTTAGGCAGTCAATGTTAACAAACCTCTTAGTTAACAAATATTCTGGGATCAATTCAACTGTTAATGTTAGATCCTCATAGATCTCAAAGATGGCTAAAAAACGGATTAGAATTGATATGGAAGACGCCGATGGGGCACGATATGATATAAAATTAGAAGGTAATGTTACTAGAGAAAAAGTTCTAAAAATCTTTGAAATGATGGACTTGATGAATATTGAAGAAGAGGAACAAAAAACCACAAATATGGACTCTACAGGCTCAAAAATATGGCATATTGTCGATAAATTCTTTCCTATGGGAAAATTCACATCTACAAACATACTTGAGAAGTATGAAGATGAGTATAACGAACCGGTGAAATTAAGTATAATTTCCACATATCTATCTAGATTTTCTACAAAAGGTAAAATCGATAGAATAAGAACTGGCCGTGAATGGACCTATCAAACCATTAAACTAAGCCAAAAACAGCAATAAATTAAGAAATAATTATTTTTCTAACTATTAATCGATCTTTACCCAATATCATTTTAACATATTCCCCTTTTTGGACATCCATGTATTTACGAAATTGTTTTGGTATAGAAATTGTTCCTGCAGATGTGATTTTAACTAATACCTCGTTTTCTTGTACTGACATATTCCTATTATAATTTAATAATATATATAATTTAAGTTTTTAATAATTTAATAATATATAATAAAAATATATGAATTGAATTAATTTTTGGTAAAAATAACTAAATTATTGAGATAGAATTGACCTAAATTTATTATACAATTAAAGAATTAGATTGTAAGACACCGATCTTCTCTTTTCCTTTTTCAGAGATTGAGTAAGTGTATGGTTTTGTACTTGTATTCCTTTTAACAAATCCATCATCATAAAGCTTCTTCATTAATCTTGAAGTGTGTTCTCTACTTCGTTTTAATGTGATTTGAATATCACGTGATGTCATAGCTTTGTCTGTGATTAGATGCAACACATAATCTGTAGCATTACTATGATCCAGATTAGGCATACGATGAGTAATTATAGGCTCTTCTTTACTTACCACCTCCATCTTTTTAGGTGGTATTGATGGATTTTCAATTATTTGTTGATTTTTAGTTAGTTTTTCTAAATATTGTTTAATTTCCAGAGTAGGATCGTCCTTATTCTGTTCAACACCCTGTATTTCCATAGAATCCAAGCGTATTTTCATATCAATTAATTGTCTTTCATAGTATTCTAAACGCTCTAACTGTGAAGCATCTATCATTTCACTTTTAGATTTGATTAATGGACGTATTTTGTAATAACTATACAAACCCACCAAACCAACAACAAATGCAATTATCACGGCTAAAATCACATCTGGTTCAGGAATTTCAATCAACATCACAAAAATTAACCATATGTTGTGATTTATCGTGATTGAGCAATATTATTTCACACTTTAGATTAACTATAACACACCTCATATCACAAAAAAATTCTATTATTATCACTACCAAACGATGATATCACATATTACATGCCTGACGTACCAACCTATCAATCACATTAATGACCTCATCTTCTCTTTCGGGGAATATATCACTCTCATTTATCACACGTATCTGCTCAGAAAGCTTTGATATCACATCAATATCATCTGGTAAAAGTATGCCTAAACCTCGTAAAAGCATGATTGAATAGAATAATGCAACTAATTTGTCCCTAGATTGACCAACTTGCCTATAATACGCCCCTTTACTAATGGTAAATTTAGAGTTTAGAAGATCTTTCTGATTTAAAATAATTTCAATTTGTCGTTCAGTAAACAATGATTTTTTTATAATTTGTTGTATAATGTTATTAAAATTGGACTTTTCAAACTCTGCCATAGCTATACAATTCTGTATACCACACTACAATTAAACTTTAAAGAGTCATCTACAAATCAAATTTATGACTGGAAATAAAGTTGAATCATTCCTAAAATCTGAACTTAAAAAGAAAAATGCATTATT
>JAGXTE010000056.1 GCA_018334095.1 Nitrosarchaeum sp. | reverse complement strand
GTTCATCTGGAAATAGATCTATAGTCGTTTTCTTAAGATAATGTTTTCCATAACTTTTCTTATGTAAGTTTGGTTTAAACTGACTTAATACGTAGAGAATTGCTGATTTGGCATATTCTTGTTTATCATAACTTTGAAAATTAGATGTTAGTATTTTCATTTAATCCACCTTATTTTTGAAGAGGTCTCATGGATATAATATCTTCTTTTATTTTCATAGACAATCTTTAATTATGAAATATGTTATAAAAAATATTATGAGTGACGAATTTACTAGTCACTTTACGGATACAAAATTAAACTTAAATGAGTCCTGTCAAGAGGTTGGATTAAGGGCTCGTAGCTCAGCTTGGCTGGAGCGTTCGACTGATAATCGAAAGGTCATGTGTTCGAATCACATCGGGCCCATTTTATTTACTTTGAACTTTCAGAGACTGTTTTTGACCATTGAAGAACATCTTCAAATTTTTCAGATATTAAATCAGACTGGATTTTTGTCTTTTTTCCAACTTTTCCGCATAATGCTAATCGAATTTTTTTCCCCAATTTTTCCTTAATTGAGTTTACAGATTCTGCAAAAAAATGTAGTCCTTCTTCAGTGTTTGAAAAAACAAGAATAATCATAATTCCGGATTTTTGTTTCCAAATTTTTCCCATGAGTTTTTGTAAATCAAGATCAAACAAGACATTGATTGCAGACGACATATCACCAAGATGGAAAACTTGCCATCCATCTGAATGCAAAGATGCAGAGGCGGCTTCAGAAAACAAGTTGCTATGAGCATCAGCTGAAATAACAATTATGTTATTTTTTGGATTTGAATCAATTGAAATTTGATTAAAAATTTGAAGTGATTTAGATATAATATTTTGTAGTAATTTTTGCTCAGTATTTCCAATTTTTCCATCATCGTATAATTTTTGAATTGATTCTACAGATGGGATTATCACTTCAGTAACAAGTTTTGGAACAGTTGCCCCAGAATTAATACAGTTTTTAATCAGTGAATAAATTTGAGTCTCTTGTCCTTTGATTAATTTATCAAGATATTGTGGTGCAACTTTAAAGTAATCATCAGGAAAAGAATATACCTCTTGTCCAGACTCTAAAAACCATAATGTGATATTTCCAATATTGTTTTGTCGAAGAAATCCTTCTGCAGCAAATACTTTGAGGTATTTTGTCATTGTGGTTCTATTTACACCAAGTTTTTTAGAAATTTCAACTCCAGACATTCCAGATTTAGAGTCTTCAAGAAGATCAATCAATTTCTGCCTAATTTCTGAAGATTCGTATCCTTTCCCCATACTGCTCCAAAGTCAAGGTATTGTATAAAGACTAATTTTCATCTTATGCTATGGAATTAAAATCAAAGGAAAAGATAAGTGGAAAACATTGAAACAAAATTCGGTAGATAATGGTTAAAACTGGAATATGTAAGAGATGTGGTCATTCTAAGATTAGACATAAATTGATAACGGAAAATGATAATGCTTGGTTAAAGGGTAGTTTTCTATCCCCATACGTTCATTCATGGGGTCAATGTTTAGAATGTTCTTGTGACAAATTCAATTGAAAAATTGTTTAATCTTCACTCATTTTTTTAGTATGACTTGGTTGGTTGTAGATTTTTTGATATAAAAAAATAGTATTGTGATTATTCACAAGAACAATCACAACTATTTTCACTGTTACATGAACAGTTACAGGTACAAGTACACTTACATTCTTTTGTCATGTTATCACCTCCACTCATTTTCTCATAGTAACTATAGAAAGTTAAGTTAATAAATTGGCAAGTAATGAAAACTGTATTAGGTGAAGTTTTGTTAAGTTGCCCTCTATGATTGATTTCCTACCAGAAGATTGCAAGTGTTGTCCCATTGATAATACTCTAAAAATTATTGGAAAAAAATTCACCGTTCATATATTACGCAATATGGTTATTCTCAAACAAAATAGATTCAATCAGTTATTAGATACCATTGAAGGAATTAATCCTAATACTCTCACAACTAGACTCAAAGAAATGGAAAAAAGTAATTTAATAGAAAAAAAGATTTTCAATGAAACACCAATTAGAATAGAATATTCCCTTACCAAGAAAGGAAATGCTTTAAGACCAATTCTTGAAGAAATGGCAAAATTCTCTACCATGTTTTGTTGTGGAGATGTATTCAAAGACGCAAAGCCTAGAACTTTTCGTCATGTTTACGGGAAAAATCTCCCAATAATGTCTTAGTTTTTTTCATATCAACCTAGAGGCAACAGCACCCATAAAATAAAATCTTATATAGTCCGGTACTTTAATGTACGGTAAGGAAAAGTAAATTGCCGAAAGCTGGATTCAAATCAATAACTGTATCTGAAACCGTCTATGATAAATTCCAAGACGTTTATCAGAAAAATAAAGACAACCTTGCAATGAAAGGTGTCAACAGTTTTTCAGGTTATGTCACTTACATGCTAGAGGAGATGATGCAAAAAGACAAAACGTTTGCAAGATATGCTCCAAAGATCGAGAAGATTTCAATTGATGATGATCGTGTTATACTAAAAGATAATATCAAAAACAGAATTGCCGAAGTTGCAGTACAAAAAGGAGAATTGTTTTGTCAGCTTTGCGAAGAGAAAGATTGTGTCCATATTGGATTTGTATTTTCACTTCCAGATGTTTACGAAGTTTTGAATTCTAGAGGAATCAGACATCCAAAATAAAGGAGCAGTGGAGGAGGTGGGATTTGAACCCACGAACTCCTGAGAGACAGGATCACCCATTTTTATGATCTTAAGTCCTGCATGTCCAAAAGCACTATGTGCTTACTTTGGCCAGGCTTGATTACTCCTCCAAAAAGGTAGAATTTTGTGTGAAATTTAACAGTTTAGAGTGTTTTGAGACATAATCAAGAATTATAAGGATTTTCAAACGCTGAAATTTGTGCTTCGATAGCTCAGCCTGGTAGAGCGTTACCTTGGTAAGGTAAAGGTCGCGGGTTCAGATCCCGTTCGGAGCTTTCAATAATTTTTTATTAAAAGTTCAAAATGGCCAGTTCTTTTTTTAGAGTTTGAATTAATGGATCGGTTTGCTTCTATCCTAGTGATCTTCCATGGTTTCTTTGCAAAGATATCCGATACTTCCTTAGAGTCAGAATTTGACAATAATACATGGCATTCTTTAGAATCCAATTTCAAACAAAGTTCAGCTAGTCTAGTAAGGTCATCATATGTGAAATCTTTTGTAGTGTAACTCGTGAAATTTGCAGTAGAGCTTACTGGCTGATATGGAGGATCAAAATATACCAGATCTCCTTTTTTTGCATCCCTTAGAACTGATTCAAAATCCCTACATTTGATTGAGATTCTATTTGTCTGTAAGATACCGCTTACAGCACGAAGATTTTCCTCATTTACTATGTTAGGGTTTGTATATTTTCCTAATGGAACGTTAAATTTTCCTTTGCTATTTACTCGGTAAAGTCCATTAAAACAAGTTCGATTCAAGAAAATTAATCGAGATGTTTTTTCAACTTCGTTTCTAGGATTGCTTTCTCTTACAGAATAATAGTATGATTTGGAATCTTTTTGATAGTTTTTTTCATGACTTTTTAGAGATGAAATTAAGGCATCAATTCTATCTCTAATTGTAGTATATGCCAATACAAGATCAGAGTTTAGATCAGAGATACTGCATTTTTGGCCATTTTTATCAGTAAGAATGTGAAAAAGTAAAGCGCCTCCACCAAGAAATGGTTCATAATACGTACTAAAAGACTCTGGAAGATTTTGATGTAATATTGGAATTAACTGTCTTTTTCCTCCAGCCCATTTTACAAATGGCTTTGGAGTAACAAGAATCTGATCATATTGTTGCTTCACATATTATCATTACAATAACACATATTGTCAAAAGAGACAACAAAAGATCACAACATGTACAATATTTTTTAATCAAATTTTAGAATATTGTAAAGAATACTCTAAACTAAAATAATAAAATGAAAAGGAAAGGGTTGAAGTTTTAGTCCCACTTTGACCAAGCGGCCATCCATCTGTATGTCCAAGTGTTCAGCTTACAACCTAATGCTGTAAACGTAACTGACAATACTGCACCAGCACCTGCACCCAGTGCTACTGGACTGTTATAGAATTTACCTACTTGAGGCTCTATTGGTGTCATGTATGGTGGCAATGTTGGTCTTGGATATTTGAATGCCGTTTCTAGTGGGTCTGCTACTGTTATCAGGTTTACCATGTTGAATAATGGTAAAGACATTCCTACAAGTACACCGCCAAACAGTATCAACGAATGTTTGTTCTTCTTTGTAGCCCAATATGCCAAATCAAGCAACATTGCTGATGGCAACCAAACTGGTGTTACAATGAAGTCATATGGATAACCTAGAGCAAACCATGCACCTTTTGCTATCCATGTGTATACTGTCATAATTAGGGCGTAATACGTCGCTGTTCCTGGAACGCCTGTAAACGTTAGGTAATATGTTGCACCTACGCAAAGCATCAAAGTTTGCGATATTGAAAATACCGTAAACGATGTCCAAGCCCAGTCAGTATAGAAAATGTAGTCTCCTGCATTAATTGTTAACAGTGTAGAGTTAACTGCAACTACTACTATGAATAAGTAGTGAGTACATCGTCTTAGCCAGACCATTATCAAGTAGAATAAACGGTCAGTATATAAAATTTTAGAGTGTGGTGGAGATCGTTAATTTTTTAAAAATAAAGTAAAAAGAAGAACTGAAGGATTTTCCTTCTAATGTCCAACAAATAGTACTATAAGTACAGTACCCACAGCGGTTGCGGCTAGAGTTGCAGCAACTATTCCATTGCTGTTCTTCTTAGAGCCTTCTTCCATAACTTTAACACAGAAGAGATAACCGATTGCTTCGATAATTGTTAGAACGATGAACGCAAAGTGACCACTGTTTGTTGGATATGCCCATGGATAATAGAAGTATCCTGCTGCAGTACCACCAAAAGTTGCTAACCAAGCTGCGATGTAAGATATAGTGATCATACCGGTCATGTTTTCGACACGTCGACCAATCATTTTTTCTACATCGGAACTAGATGCGCCACCTGCGCCACTTGAACCAAATCCTTTCGGAAGAGTCATTCTGGAATTATACTAATCAGAATCCTTTTAAATCTTTCTTAAATGTGAGGCCCAGTACGATCTTCGTGATATTAAAAATAAGAAAAAGAGAAAAAATGTGCTATTGCACTTTATGTCTATGGAATTGCTCTGCTGTACAATTTGCCTTCTAAAGCCATCTTGTACATCTCTGCAACGTACGGATTCTCACCTGGAGTTTCTGCACCTAATTCTACGAGTCGAGCATATACTCTAACTACGTATGCTAGTGCACCCATGAATGCTACTACGACACCCATGTTAAACATCCAGTGATTTGGTACTGCAAAGATTTCTTCTACAAACCAGAAGTGCCACATCTCATTGACTCCAATTGTAAACATGGTTGCAAGGTAACCAAGAATGGTCATCTTCAATCCAGTGTTAATTGAGTTATTTGGACCTCTGAGTACTGGTACTTTTCTATCATAGATTGCTGCTGCTGCCCATCCAAGTGGTAATGTGATGAAGTGGGAGTATAGCCACCAGTGTGCTGGTGTAAATGCACTATCTCTGATAGAGGTTTGATGTAAAGAACCATCAACGAAGTTGTCTACTTCGACTGATGCTGCAGTGGACCCCATAGCAATGACGATGAGCCAGATTTTCTTTAGTCTCTGAATCTCAACTTCTTTTGGGATTAATGCGGGCATCTGTGCCATGTTGACTTTAGTGTTAATTCTGGATATAAAGCAAGGGTTTTGAAATTACAATATTTGATCAGAATTTTAATCAACAGAACAATAAATTATTAGAATTTTTCATATAAATTTCAAGATATTTTGAAATAATTATAATCAATTTTTACTAATTTCAATGTTGAACATCGATGTTAATCATCATTACGACATATCGATCCTCGTTATCAAGGTAAAATATATAACAATGTGTATTATCATTCTGAATATTAGGACTATGGTCGAAAAAAAGATTTTCGTATTAGGACTCGCTGCTGTACTTGCATTAGGTACACTTGGTTTCAACTGGGTTGAAACCATAATTCCAACTGCAGATGCACACGGTGTCCAAGCACAACTTCAGAGTCGTTTCATCAGAATCGAAGATGAAACCTTCAATAGACAATCACTACAAACTGGAGAAACTTTGACTGTTCAAGGTACTTTAGTTAGTCTTGTAGAAAGAGACCTTAGAGGATGGATTTCCATTTTCTCAGAATCTACTAACGCAGGTAACAGATGGGAAATGTTAGCAAGAGACCCACCAGGAAACGTCTTTGACATTCCAGGTAACGCTGTTGTTGAATATTCATTATCTGCAAAAGCACTTGAAGCTGGTGTATATCACGTACATACACAACTTAACGTAGCTAAAGTAGGTCCAGGTCTAGGTCCAGGTCAAACAGTAGTTGTTGAAGGAGAACCAATTATCAAACCAATTCCATATACCAACATCGCATATCAATCAATTATCATTGGTGTTGGCTATGTAATCACGTTTGCAACACGACCCTGGCAAGTTATCTAAGCCACCCACTTTTCCTTTTCATTTTATAGATACTCATTACGATTACAGTATTATCATCAACCAAGTTTTATCTGTAAGAAAAAAATAGAAAGAATATGCTAAGTTTTAAAATAAAAAAATTAGATATCTTTCAAAGTTATTTTTTTGGAGATGTTGAGTTTCGTAATGATAATTACAAAATAAACATACAAAATCAGAAAAGAGGAAAAGTACTCAAATTACCCTTTTGGATTAATTCAAAAAAAGAAAAGATGATAGTAAGAATGACAGGATCAAAAGATCTGTTTGTTGAAGATTATTTGCCGTATTGTGGTCAATCAGAATGGCTTGAAATTGATTCAGATGAAATTACTTATTTTCTTGCAGACCATCAAGACCAATTTGACACTATTGAGATAATCGATACTTAACAGAAGGACTTTAAATAATCCACAAAAAAATTACATATATGATTTGGCCAGGAACGGGGGATCCGTATAAGAGAAAAAAGACATTACAGTTTTTGGCTTTAAGTGCTGGAGTAGGAGCTGTTGCGGTTTTAATTACAATTCTAGTTGTGAATCCATTTATCGGAGAACAACCACGTAGTGCATGTATTAACGATATTCAAAGAAATTGGAAAATATCATTCACTGTAGAGATTTATGTTGATAATCAAAAAGCAGACATACCAGCTAATGTTGGCTTCATGGAAGGCGGATGTCAAAGAGCAATTTACACACTAAGTAACGATGGAACAGCATATGCAGAATGGAAAGAAGATCCTAATTTTGAGATTGGGCACTTTTTATGGATTTTCAAATTTCCACTAAGAGATATGGATGAATCAAAATCAGCGATTTATGTCAATGATAGAATTTCAGAAAACTTCATCAAGACCCCATTACAAGATGGATATCATTACAAGGCAATGTTTACCTCAAAAGCATATGATGAGGCAAAAGACACAGACTTCCTACCTCCTCAGAACTAAGTCATAGAAAATTTTCTAGTCAGACTTTAGAAAAAACTTGAATAAACAAGTTTATTCAGAATTATAAAAATAATGAAAAGAGGAAAGGAATTATTTTACCAGTATTTACCGTTGTCTGGAATTAAACCGATACCTTCTCTTTCAAAGTGTCTGTCTAATTCGTCGACCCATCTCTCACGGTTGTCTTTGTAAGCCCATCCGTGTACACGTAACCAGAATGAGATTACTCCAAGAAGGAATACTGAGAACATTATGGTTCCGAAGATGTAAATCATTACATCATAGAATAATGGATCATAGTTTGGTCCTAACTGACCTGTAAGTGAAGACAGGATGCTTAGGAAAGTTCCTACGATAGGAGTCATTGTATATTTTGGCTCTATTTGTGCGATATATACATTTCTTTTATTATCA